>JBALXG010000047.1:0-11023 GCA_036961055.1 Leeuwenhoekiella sp.
AGGAAAAGCTGGATTTAATCTGGAATTTATTCCTTCAGTTTATATGGATAAAGCATTTTATATGGATGATAAAAGCGGCATTTTCCCACTTTATCCTGACAGTGAAATGGACAAGGACAAAACGGGCTATACGGCTCCAAAACCATTTGCCAAAGGAAATAAACTGGTTGTTTCTCCAGAAGATGCTCAGAATATGATCACTTTACTTTCCACAAAGCAACCCCTTTTATTGCACGACGGAAGAACAAAGGCCCAAAACGGCTGGTATGTTGTACGCAGTTTATTGCCCGGTGGAAAAACCGGAACTATTTTGAAATGGACACTTACCCCAAATTCTTTACCTGATTGGATTAGAAAACCAAACATTGCTCATTCTCAAGTAGGTTATCACCCAGCTCAAAAGAAAATTGCTGTGATTGAACTAGACAAAAATGATACTCCTCAATCTTCAGCAACACTCTATCGCCTTACCGAAAATGGTAAAAAAGTAAAGGCAAAATCTGGAGCACCTACAAATTGGGGACAATACACGCGCTACAATTATCTTCGGTTTGACTTTTCAGAAGTTACCGAACCCGGTCTTTATGTCCTTTCCTATGGTTCGGAAACCACTGCTCCATTTCGTATAGCAAAAGATGTTTATGCTAATGCGTGGCATCCTACAAATGATGTTTATTTCCCGGTACAAATGGATCATATGCTCATTAATGAAGCTTACAGGGTTTGGCACGGCGCTTCTCATATGGATGACGCCCTACAAGCACCCGTAGATCATGAGCATTTTGACCTGTATGCGCAAGGACCTACAACAGATACTCAGTATAAACCTGGTGAACATATTCCCGGTTTAAATATAGGTGGTTGGTATGATGCAGGCGATTATGACATACGCACACAAACACAGTATTATGTGGTTTCAAATCTGGTTCATGCTTATGAAGATTTTAATTTGCAACGGGATGAGACCACTGTAGACTACGCGGCAAAATATGTAGATATCCATAACCCAGATGGTAAGCCAGATATTCTTCAACAAATAGAACATGGCACGCTGGGTTTAATCGCTCAATATCGCGCCATAGGGCATGCAATTAACGGGATTATCGTTCCGCATCTTTCTCAGTATTCTCATTTAGGTGATGGCTTAACAATGACCGATAATCAAATTTATAATAAAGATATGGACAGTCTTGAGGCAAACGGCGTAGAAAGCGGAATGTTTGATGACCGTTGGGCTTTTACCAGTAAATCTACACCTCTTGATTATGGTTCTATAGCAGCTCTTGCAGCTTCAAGCAGGGTTTTAAAAGGATATAATGATGCACTTGCGAAAGAATGTCTGGACACCGCAATTAAGGTTTGGAATGACGAACATACTAAGGAACCTGATCTTTTTCATCACGGAAATACTACAGGAGGTTCCTTGGAAGATGAAGAACTTAATGCTGCTATCGAACTTTTAATAACTACGAAAGACCCAAAATATGCCAACAGTATGGAAGAAATGTGGCCTACTATAGATTCTCATTTTGCTGCTCATGCCGGAAGCATCACATATGTTCTTCCTCTTATGAAAGCTAATTTTAAAGAAAAATTTAGAAATAGAACCAAAGTTTATAAAAATGAACTTGGAGCTCATTTTAAAGAAAATCCCTTTGCTGTACCTATAGGTCGCGGTGGCTGGGCTGGAAACGGACAAGTAATAGCATATGCCCTTACCAATTATCAGTTGCATAAAGCCTTTCCGGATTTAATTGATAAAGAATCTATTTTTCAGGGATTAAATTATATCTACGGAACACACCCTGATTCTGATATTTCTTTCGTTTCCGGAGTAGGAACAAAATCAAAGAAAGTTGCCTATGGAAACAACCGCGCTGACTTCTCTTTCATTGCCGGTGGAATCGTGCCTGGAGTACTTATTTTAAAACCAGATTTTCCAGAAAATCGTGAGGATTGGCCATTTTTATGGGGCGAAAACGAATATGTAGTCAGTGTAGGTTCAAGCTATATTTATCTGGTTAATGCTGTTGAAGATTTGTTGAAGGAAGATTAATTAAATCTGATTTTTAATAAAAAATGGGCGATTTTTCAACAAAATCGCCCATTTTTTATATACTGAGTTTGCTCTTAAACCTTTAGTTTTCCTTTAATATCCGGCCTTGGATCTTCTCCCCCATTCCCCTTGGACGCACTATTCATAAAAGAAATATTTATAGAATCGTCTGTGAAATAGCAGGTGATTTGATCGCCATGTACCGTTTCTATAAAACGCCAGGTTACTATTAGATTTTCACTATCATCCCAAGTGTACGATGCAGCTATTTTTGAAGGGAAATCTATTCTTCCCGGGACCGGAAATAAAGAATGGGCCGTTTTTTTCTCATTTTCTCCGATATTCCACTCATTTTGACCACATTTTATGGTAATATCTTTTACTTCCTGATCAAGATTTAAGGTGCATATTTTGTTACTAAAACTTATAGTAATTGCCGTTGCTCCCAGATCATTTTTATCCAGTTGAAAGGTTTTTCCATTTATGGTTTCTTCTTTTTCTGAAGTTGCATTCATAACCGGAACGGGAAGTTTTAGAGCATCGAGGATTTCGGTCATTTTTTCCCGATTTTCAGCATTTTCAGGCAGGTTTTCGGCACTTAAATTGGGATATAAATTCTCCCAAATCAACGTCATTGAGCGTTGTGTATTAAAACTTTCTTCGGTGATGGCGACAACTGTATTATGCTCAGGGCTTACAAGGCTAAATTGGCCAAAGGCACCATCTGCCCTAAAACCGCCCGACTGACTCATCCAGAATTGATAACCATAACCCTGATTCCAGTCTGTCACCGGTGGATCATTTGGGTTAGATCCTTTAGAATCTATTCTTTTAGTTGTGGCTTCATTAACCCATTCTTCCGTTAAGATCTGCTCATCATTCCATTTTCCTTTCTGCAAATACAACTGACCTAGTTTTGCAATATCCTCTGTTTTAACTCGCAGTCCGTAACCTCCGGTATTTATTCCCTGCGGATTCTCCAGCCAATCCATACCTTCAATAGCTAAAGGTTCAAATAATCTGGGTTGTAAATAATCTATTAATTTCTCACCGCTCACTTTTTGTACAATCGCCGAAAGCATAAAAGTGGCTCCCGTGTTATATAAAAACACAGAACCAGGTTCATTGGCAATTGGCAAACTCATGAATTTCTTCACCCAATTGCCATCGGGATCATCGCGCAATTGCCCTGTTGTATCTGCAGAATTGCCTACAGACATGGTAAGCAAATGTTTTACTTTCATACTTTTTAGATAATCGCTCATTTCTTCCGGTTGATCATCTGGAAAAAACGAAATTACCTGATCTTCTACCGTAAGCAACCCTTCTTTTACCGCCAGACCTACACCTGTAGATGTAAAACTTTTACTTAAAGAATACAATTGATGTTTGAGATCTGCCGCATATGGGTACCACCAACCTTCTGCCACCACATAACCGTTTCGCACAATCATAATACTGTGAAACTGTATTTCGCTTTTCTCAATCTCGTTGATGAGATTTATAATAGTTTCTGAAGAAATTCCCTGTTCTTCCGGCGTGCTTCTGGGCAATGATGATTTGTTCTCTGCAATTTCTGGCTCAGTGTCTTCTGTATTAGACTTGCAAAATGTTAAACTAGGTAGTATGCAGAAACCTATCGCCCCGCTGCTTAAATGCCTGATGAAAATTCTTCGATTGGTCATGATCCTGGTGGTGTAAATTAATTATAGAAAAAGTTATTTGGTTTTGTAATAATCCTGAAGCACATAGAATGCTTTTTTCTTTTTGCCCGTATCAGAAATGAGTCCTTTACGATTCCAGAAATTTTGATAGATAGGATGTTGCCTTCTGGGAGATTTAAAATCGACTAAAATCCACGGAGTCATTCCGCGTAAGCCATCAATTTTATCAAGCATTTTCAGGTTATTTTTATAAATCATTTCCTGATATTCTTCACTCCACATTGTATTTTCATCAGCATGAAAACCAGCTAAAGCACCAGCACCAAATTCAGTAATAACTACAGGTTTATCATATTTAATGTCAAAAGTATAATTAGGCAAGTCTTTAGGATCACCCCAGTACCAGCCACCATATTCATTAAAACTTGCCAGATCGATTTTTTCTCCTAAATGATCTGTAACCATTACGGTATGATCTTCTCGCTCAACCTCAAGTGCAGCTGCAACCAGACGTGTATTATCTATTTCTTTGGCTCTATCAACCAATTTACCCATAAAGATATTTCGAGCGTCTGTAACCGGAGTTTCATTACCCACCGACCAGATAATTACACTTGCCCTGTTTTTATCGCGCTCAATACCAACAGTAAGTTGATTTTCTGCATTTTTATAAGTCTCTTCATTTTGCCAGGAGATCGTCCAGTAAACGGGAACTTCTGCCCATACCATGAGACCCATTTCATCTGCCAAGCGTAACATGGTCTCATTGTGTGTGTAATGTGCAAGTCGCACAAAATTGCAACCCAGTTCTTTTGCCCAACTCAGCATCATGCGCATATCGCCCTCGCCACGCAAACGGCCTTGGATTAATGGGTTCTCATCGTGAATGGAAATTCCTTTTAAAAAGACAGATTTACCATTGAGGAGAATGTTTTTACCTTCTGTTTCAATTTGGCGAAAGCCTATTTTATCATGAATCTTGTTGTTGTCATAAGTCAGCTCCACATCATATAAAAAAGGGTGCTCAGGAGACCAAAAATCGACGTTTTTGACCGAAAAATCGAAAGCTGCTTTACCTTCAGTTACATTTATGGATTTCTTGATCTTTAACTGTGGGATCTCTAAAATAACACTTCCCATCGCGTCGCCGTCTAGTTCTACATAACCTTTTAAACGCTTATTATCACCTTTTGCGAGCTGCACTTTATAATCTGAAACAAACGATTGCGCAGTTTCAATTAAAGTTACATCTCTGGTTATTCCGCCATAATTCCACCAGTCTGTATTAACTGTCGGAATTTCGTCCTGTTTACGGGTATTATCGGCCATAACGACCACAAAATTGGCCCCATCCATCAGAAAATCGGTTACCTCAAATTGAAAAGGAGTAAAACCGCCTTTATGCACACCTAGTTTTTTTCCGTTTATATAAACATGGGCTTCATAATTTACAGCACCAAAATGCAGAAAATACCTGCTGTTGGTTTTTTTCGCTATAGCGAAATCTTTTTTATACCAAAGTGTACCTTCATAGAGACTTAATTTTTCTTCCTGCGAGTTCCAGTCACCGGGAACTTCTAACGTAGGTGAAAAAGTGAAATCATATTCTGCTCTTTTGTTTTTAGGAACATCGGTTAAATTATCGTAAAATCCGCCCTTGCCAGATTCGCTTTCATCAAAAGGTTTTTGACGGTAATCAAGATAGCCCATTTTATAAGGATCAATGATATAATTCCAGTTTCCGTTAAGGCTAATATGAGTTCTTCCTTCAATATTTTGAATGGTTTTTTGGGCGAAAATGATAGTGGAGCAAAAAATTAAGCTAAGAAAAATTAAGGTTTTGGCAGATGTTTTAAGCATAATATTTTAAATCTAAATATGAGCTAGTTAAGATACTTCTTTATATATGTTTTATAAACCTTTTTAAAAAAATAAAGCCCCTTTACATAATGTAAAAGAGCTTTATCACTTGGTGGTTAGCTAATACTAATATCCAGGATTTTGATCAGCTGAATTTATGTTTTCATTTGAACTGATCTCTCTATCTGGAATCGGGAAAATTTCATTTTTACCTGCCTGAAAGCCATATTTACCTAAGACCTCAGCAGCCATTCCCCATCGTACAAGATCAGGAAAACGCACTTGCTCCCCGGCAAGTTCTACTTTTCTTTCGTGCACTATCGCATCAAAAACCTGAGTTTTTGAAAGACTCGTAGACAGAAGCGGCATATTTACACTAGGTCTTGCTCGTACCTGATTTAAATAACCCACAGCGGCTGCCTGACTCACAACTTCGTTAGCACATTCTGCCATCATCAATAAAACATCTGCGTAGCGTATAACTTTCATATTTATACCAGAGGCCTGATCTTCATGCTCATCTTTATAATAGTTTTGATATTTTCTCCATCCTGCTCTCCTGTCATTATTAATTGCCGTAATTACTCCACCTACATAAGAATCACCAACACTATAAAAATTAGCTTTATATCTTGGGTCACCTGTTTCATATTCATCTAATATGTCATCAGAAGGATACACATTAAACCAGTCAAACATGCCATACTCCTGCCCTCTAAAAGTCACTTCGTTGGGACCCGCACCTGTAACGTCTGAATTCCATTTAGCACTATCTCCAAGATCATCATTATATTCTACTTCAAAAATTGATTCAGGACCATGCTCTGTTTCTTCCATGAAATTGTCAAAATAATTATCCTCAAGTGAGTAATTACCATATACTTTCTCAAAAGCTGTTAGAGCAAGAGCATATTCACCCCTAAATAGGTGAACTTTGCCTAATAATGAATTTGCTGCGCCACTTGTAGCTCGTCCATTCTCTTCAGCTCCTTTGGCTAGCAAAACAGCAGCGGCATCCTGCAAATCTGTAATGATTTGTTGATAAACATCCTCTTTTGGGCTTCTGGGAAAACCTACACCATTTTCTGGTATATCTGTTATTAACGGTACATCCCCGTAGCGGGTAACTAAGTAAAAATAATAAAGCGCTCTTAAAAATTTTGCTTCTCCTATGTACTTATCTTTTTTAGCCTGACTCAAAAATGATTCAGGTATTGCGTTAATCGCTTCTGAGTTTGCAATTACAAAATTTGCTTTATTAATACCTCTAAAACATGTATCCCAGTAGTTACCTATAGCTCCATGACTTGAATCAAAAGAAAATTCAAGATATTGTCTTTTATCAGCCTCCAACTGTGGATTCCCAGAATTTTCATGTGCCATATTATCCATCATAAAAAAGATATGTCTGGTGTATAAGGCTATAGTTTGCAAGTTTGCATAAATAGCATTTACAGATGATTGAACCTGAGCATCATTTTTAAAGAAGGTTTCTGGCGAGAGTTGGTTAGGATTTGTTAACTCCAGATCATTTTCACTGCACGAGTTAATTGAAACGACGCATAGCAGAAATGCAAGTATAAATTTAATTTTTTTCATAATATTTTTTTTTTAAAAGGTGACTTGTAAACCAAATAAAAATGATTTTGGCTGAGGGTAATTTCCTCTGTCAATTCCTAATTCATAATTACTTGTGTTGATTACCGTAGACGATCCCACCTCAGGATCCAGACCAGAATAATCTGTCAATGTAATAAGATTTTGACCACTTAAATAAATTCTGAATTTTGATATACTTTCTTTAAAAATACTAGTAGGCAATGTGTAGCCCAGTGTAACATTCCTAAGCCTAGTATATGAGCCATCTTCAATAAATCTGTCTGATGCCCCAACATTTTGTACAGCACCTAGAGCTCTTGGAACCGTGTTAGAAGTTCCCGGTCCGGTCCATCTATTTAGTACTGCAACACCTGAATTAAATAAACGTGGCATCCCTTCAAGATCGTAAATATTAGTATTGTAAACTTCATTACCAGCAACACCGCTTATAAAAATATTTAGGTCAAAACTTTTATAATTGGCAGTAGCATTAAAACCATAAGTCACATCAGGATAAGGATTTCCTATCTTGGTCTTATCGTCAGCAGTTATCTGTCCATCACCATTTATATCTTTAAAACGTATATCTCCAGGTTGTACAATAGTTTGCCCGGGATTGGCTGTAAACACCGCATCTACTTCGGCTTGCGTCTGATAAATACCATCTGTTTGTAGACCATAAAAGTAAAATAATGGTTCCCCCTCACTAATTCTTGACAGGTTCTCACTCTCAAAGCTTCCACCAGGAATTGAGGTAACTCCTCCTAATGATAATACTTCATTAGTACTAGTGCCTAAATTAAGAGTGGCAGACCAGGTAAAATCACCTTCATAGTCATTATAGCCAAGATTTAATTCAAAACCTTTACTCTCTACAGAGCCTACATTTTCGGTAATAACAGGGTCATTAAATCCTAAAGAGACAGAGAGGGGTCTATTAATCAAAAGATCATTACTCGTGTTACGGTAATACTCCAAGGACATGGTAAATTGATCATTAAACAGACCCATATCCAGTCCTATATTTGTCATTTCTGTTTCTTCCCACTTTAAATTAGCATTAGGTAAGCCGTTTGCAGTTGTACCATCTACTCCTGCATCGTTTATAGGATAAATAAATTCTGTAACTAATGAAGCGCTATATCTGTAATCACCAATTTTATCATTACCCACTATACCATAACTACCTCTTAGTTTTAAGTTACTGAAAGCGGTATTCTGCATAAATTCTTCTTTACTAATATTCCACCCTAAAGATGCTGAAGGAAACCATCCCCATCGATTATTAGGTCCAAACCTTGAAGATGCATCCCTTCTTATAGATGCAGATACAAGATATTTATAATCATAGTTATAGTTCAGACGGGCTAAATAACCTATCCTGTTATATTTATAAGAAGCTGAGCTTAGACCAGATTGTGTATTAGAAAGTTGATCTACTTCATCACTAATAGGGTTCTGACTGCTGGCATTAACGTTTTCATTTTTAATTTCCTGCTGTTCTGCCAATACTAATAATTCAAAGTTGTTAACATCTGCAAAAGTCTTCTTATAGTTAAAACTGTTAGTAAAACTAACAGATTGAAACAAACCTGTATTTTTAGTTATCTGCGCAAAAGCTGTTGTGTTAGTCCCCATCCCTTCATTATATGAGGGTATAAAAATGCTGTTTTTATAGTTGTTATAATCGAGACCTAACTGTGATCTAAAAACTAAACCATCTATAATTTCATACTCTCCAAAAAGACTTCCCTGTATAGACACAGATTTATTAATAGCCACTCCTAATGTTTGTACTCTTACAGGATTTGCCGCATCCTGACCGTCTATAGCGCTACTAGCTCCCTGAAAACCTCCTAAATTTTCTGCATTGTATATAGGTAGATATGGCGCAGCTTTAATTGCATGTTCTATTAAAGAACGACCACCATCTGCTCTTTCAGGATTTTGTACATTGAAAGAAACACCCATTGATTGACCAAAATTTAATTTACCTGCAGTAAAATTGCTGTTTGCCCTGAATGAAAAACGTTCAAATTCTGTTTCAATAATGGTTCCTTCCTGATTTAAATATCCGGCTGAAAATCTGTAATTACTATTTTCACTACCACCGGATAATGCCAAATCATAATTTCTAAGAATACCAGTTCTAAAAATCGCATCCTGATAATTCACATCATTCTTCAGAAAATCTGCATATGCTGGATTTGTAATACGTTCTGGTACCGGATCTGTAATTGCACGCGCATAATCTATGTACTGAGCCGTGTTTAAAACATCATAGCGCTCTGTTGTAAATTGAACACCTGTGTATGCATTTAGGGTTATTTGAGTAACACCAGATTTAGAACCTTTTTTAGTCGAAACTACAATTACACCATTTGATCCCTGTGAACCATAAACAGCTGTAGTTGAAGCATCTTTTAAAACCTGAATTGATTCTATATCGTTTGCGTTAAGATTGCCGAGTCCTGATGATATCACTCCGTCAATTACATATAATGGTGTGTTATCATTAGGCGTTCCTAATCCTCTTATGCGCACCACAGGAGAAGTACCAGGAGAACCGCTGTTTACAACGCTCACCCCCGCTGCTCTACCTTGAAGTGCCTGATCTGCCGTTGCCACTGGCAGACTAGAAATTTCTTCTGAATCTATTGATGATATGGCTCCTGTAACTGCAGCTCTAGTTTGTGTACCATAGCCTACTACAATAACATCTTCAAGTGAAGTTGCATCCTCTACAAGGTTAAGACTTATTGATGATCTGCCATTAACAGCCACTTCCTGCGTTTCAAATCCTATATAGCTGATGACTAAAACGGCATTGTTAGGTACACTTTGCAAAGTATAATTACCATCAAAATCGGTAGTTGTACCATTAGAAGTACCTTTTACTAGTACATTAGCACCTGGAAGTGGACCAGTTGCATCGGAAACTGTTCCGGAAACTGTTTGCTGAGCGGATATAAAACCAAAGCATAACAGCAGTCCAAACAGTAAATAATTAAAGTAACTGTTTCTCATAATTAAATTGTTGATTATTAATTGCGTATAAAAATAATCAAATTGTGCAAACGATTGCGTAAAATTTTTAGATATATTCAGTATTGTCTTAAAATAATACGAATTACAGCGTTGAAAAGAATTATTCCTGAATAAACGTCAAAAATACATTTAATTCACTCCAATAATTTGACTGAAATCGTCGTTTTTCACTACTAAAAGGTGGTTTTTTCCTTCTACCTGAATTTCGCTCATATTCTATACATCACCGGGAATAAAAAGTCCGCTTTTTGAAGCAGATATTCCGGTAAAGTTTCCGGCGCCATCGCCTTTTAAAAAGAGACCTACGCCAGAATCATTACGCGGAGTTTCAACTTCAGACCAGAAAAGATTTCCTGCTATTACAGCATCAAGCTTACCATCTTTGTCATAATCATCAATAAGAATTTGATTTATGCAAGAAATCTGTGCTGCCGCCGGAAGTTCATGAATAATAGATATACGCTTGCAAAAGATTTTACCTGATAATGCAATGAACTGTCAAGTTCTTCTTTAGAATATACATCTACTAATGTCGCGTTTGAAAATGATTCATAATCTGGAAATTTAATCTTAATAGCAGGAATTTGCTGGGAAGAACAACCTCTGCCTCGCACCGGAAATTTCTTCCCGTCATTGTAATAACTTAATACAATGTCTTTTTTATTATTTCCATCAAAATCATTGAAATAGATATCAAAGGTTTCATCTTCATTTGCTTTGTATTTATAATTCAGACCCAAATTACCAACAATAAAATCTTCATCCCCGTCATTGTCAAAGTCGGCTCCTTTAATAC
>JBALXG010000480.1:0-2667 GCA_036961055.1 Leeuwenhoekiella sp.
ATTAGGTGTTAACAGCTCTCTTGAACAGATAAAATCAACCTTCAGCTTAACTAAACAGGGAACTTTTACCGAAAACAATAAGCAATACACGCTTTACGAAACAACAGAAGGAATAGGTTTTGAAATAGATAGCAATCAAAAATGCGCCGGCGTGATCGTGCATGAAAAAGACGCAAATGCCTCCCACACGTATTTACCTATTTACGCCGATTTTAACTATGAAGAGACGACTTCTACTCAATAAGAAACTAAAAATTCATCTTTAAAAATTACAAATTATTTTCTTCCTTATAAAAAATCTGCATAAGTGACGGCCTGATGTGCAGATCATAAACTGCTGTGTTATTTCTGGTAGGATAAACGCGATTAGACAGAAACACAAAAACCAACTCATGGTCTGGATCTGCCCACACAAAAGTGCCTGTAAAACCACTGTGGCCAAAGCTGTTCATACTAACTTCAGGATTAGGCGAAGCGCTTTCTATATTAAGATCAGGATTATCAAGTAAAGGTTTGTCAAAACCAAGACCGCGACGATTTTCATTTTCAGGAAACTGCACTCTGGTAAACTCTTTCAAGGTACGTTCAGAAATATATCTTTTCCCGCCGTAAATCCCCATATTCATATACATCTGTATCAGTTTTGCAAGATCATCTGCAGTCGCAAAAAGTCCAGCATTACCAGAAACGCCACCCATTAAACTCGCGTTTTCATCGTGAACCCAGCCTTTTACATAGTTTTTTCTGTAAATCGAATCTTCTTCTGTAGGGATGATTTTTTCTAGCGGAAAATTGTGTTCTACAGGATTAAACATAAGCGTGTTTGCGCCTAGAGGTTTGTAAAAATTATCCTCTACAAACTGGTCATAAGGCACACCCGAAAGATTTTCAATTATCTGCGGAAACAGCAAAAAAGTAAGTCCGGAATATTTATATTTCTTCTCTGGCGAAACTTCAGAGCGATTAATTTTTCGGTACATTTTGCGTACAAATCGTTTGTTTAAATACAAATTATCATACGTCTGCACAGAAAATCTGTTCGATTTTTCAGCTCTTATAAAACGATGTTTAAACTTTCCGTTTTTGCGCAATACGTCATTTAGAAAAACAATATATGGCTCTAGCCCCGCCTGATGCGCTAATATCTCGCGCACGGTAAGATCACGTTTGTCCTTTCGGTGCTGCCAGGGCTCCCAGTATTTG
The DNA here is from genome assembly GCA_036961055.1 of Leeuwenhoekiella sp. Lineage (GTDB taxonomy): Bacteria > Bacteroidota > Bacteroidia > Flavobacteriales > Flavobacteriaceae > Leeuwenhoekiella. The sequence continues at coordinate 1,204 of JBALXG010000480.1, forward strand.
CTGAATTTTGCGTCAAGATCAATTTTGCCTTCATCTACCAGTTTCATCACCGCAGGCAACGTGCCCGCGATTTTTGTAACCGAAGCAAGATCATATAAATCATCATTTTCAACAGGGATTATACTATCGTAGGTCTGGTAGCCGTATGATTTATGAAAAATAATTGCGCCGCGTCTTGCGACCAAAAGTTGAGCGCCGGGAAAAGCATGCGAATTAATGCCCAGCGACATGACAGAATCTACCTTTTTATCTATAAAATCGCTTTTTACAGGCGCATAAATCAATGAATCTGTTATTGAAATATTTGATCCTTCACAGCCGCATTGCGCGCGAGCAGGTAAGAAAGAAGTTAAGCAAAATAGAATGGAAAGAAATAGAATTTTCATGCATGTGTGTTTACATGTATAAATCTAAAACTATTTAAAAACTTATCTGTGTTTAAAAAGAATAAAAAAAATCAGACATTTTAAGTCATAATTCGGCTAAAAATAAGGTGATTTTTTACACGATAAATTTAGTTTCACCATTCTAAAGTAAAAGTGACATCAAAACCGTACTCTTCATTTTTTATATTGATTTCATTGGGTTTTATCTCGCTATAATCCTTTATATTAATATCCACATCAGTTGAGCTTCGGGTAAGATCCTGTCCTACCCCATTACCATCATCATCTGCCATTCCAAAGGTAAAATGTGAGTTATATGCTATGTACAAATTTTCTTGAGAGAGATCATAATCAAGTTGCTGCTGATTAGGATAAACCGGGGAGATGTACCATCTGATTGAGCCATTAGAGGAAGTTGAGAAATTTCCTACCGTAGGTTTCACAAACCCAAAAATGACATCGGCCAGCCTGTTAGGATCATTATTAGCATATTCATCATCCCATGTATCATCAATATTGTAAAATGAGTTAATTTTGAATCGGGTTATTTTAACCGCATTTCCACGCTGAACATTAAAATTTAAAGTTTTTGTGATTTTTTTTCCACTTACAGTGGTAATTCCCAAGATCACTTCCTCGTTACGTACGTACCCAAACTGAAAGTGAAGTGTTAGTTCATCTCCTTGAAGAGCTTCACCTATACTAGCACCAATCCAGCTTGAATCATTTATAGAAATTTCATTAATAGGTTCGCCAGACTGAATTTTAATTGTAAAAGGTACATCTATAACAATCTCAGTCGTAGAAGGAACAAGTTCAACATTAAAATCTTCAACAACTTCTTCTTCCTCGGGAGAATCAGAACTGCAGGAAATACAAAGGCCTAACGCCCATAAGAGTATAATTTTTTTCATCAGCGTTTATTTAAAAAAGCGGAATAAATATATTGTAAATAATGACTCAAAAAATACTTTTTAGCGCAAGTATTAAAATATTTTTTGAGCTATTTAATACCGTAAAAAACTTAAAATTGAAACCACGCTTTTATCAAAATAAATCGTAAAATCTAAATCAATTT
>JBALXG010000481.1:0-2638 GCA_036961055.1 Leeuwenhoekiella sp.
TCAGAAAGGGATTCATTATAAACATTTTTACCATCCATAAAAGCCCCATAAATAGGTGAAAAATCGCCTAAAATAGTGTGTAAATCGGTATAAATCACCTCAACTCTGGTGAGCGATCCCATTGTTGCCTGCACTACTTTAGGGTTATAGCAATCTACCGTTTGCCGTGAGCATAACAATTGTGTAATCCCAAACCAATCGCAAAGTCTGATAATTGTACCTAAGTTTCCGGGATCTCTTACATCATCAAGAGCAAGACGCAATCCTTTTTTTACAACATAATTATTTTCTGGTATATTAAAAATTGCTAAAGCCTTCTGCGGAGTATTTAAAAAACTCACCTTTTTTAGCTCAATATCGGTGATATTAGTAATAAAATCGGCATTCACGTTTATAAAATAGTCGCCGGTTGTATATAGACTGTGTAGTTCTAAATTAGAATTGAGAAACTCATTTATGCCTTTTATACCTTCAACCACAAAAAGACTATGTTGCATGCGGTACTTTTTTTGACTGAGACTCGTTATTAATTTTATTTGGCTTTTGCTAACCACGCTTATTATGTATTTTTGACGTCACCTTTGAGTAAATCCCAGTTGCAACATTTGCGTACAAAAATATTACTTATTCTTTTAGTACTCTATACTCTTGCAGGCTGCAACGTGGTTAAACGTGTAGCACCAGGAGAAAACCTTCTTATTAATAACACAATAGCAGTTAATGGTGAGGAAAATGCAAGCGCACAAGTAGATAATATTCTCTATCAACATCCCAATAATAAGCTAAGATTACACATTTTTAATCTTGCCCGGCCTAATGTAGACTCTATATTACATACAAATCTCATTGAGAATGACCGCAAGCGACGTTTCTGGACGAGTGTTCTTTCGCGCAAGCAACTTGACCATTATATAGATTTTAGAGAATCTTTTAATCAAACATTAAAAAATACCGGTGAAGCGCCTGTAATCATTTCTGAAAACCTTTCTCAGCGTTCTGCAGACAGACTAAGTGAATATTATCACAGCACAGGGTGGTTTAATGCAAAGACCACGTATGCGATAAGTCGTGATACAATAGAAAAAAGAGGAAGTGTAAAATATAATGTTACTACAGGAAAACCTTATATAATAGATTCTATTAAGACATTTATTAAGTCTCCTAAGGCAGATAGCCTGTACAACAAGTTTAAAAATGAATCTGAAATTGCTTCTGGCAATCAGTATAAACTATTAGACGTTAATGCTGAAACAAGCCGACTAACAACCTTGTTTAGAAATAACGGAATGTTTCATTTTGACAGGGAGTTTATAAGTTTTATAGGCGATTCTGTAAACACAGATCATAAAGTAAACCTTGAGCTTTATATTAAAAACCGCCAAATAAAAGCTCAGGATTCAGTTTATGAAGAGGTTTTAAAAGTTCATAAAATAAGTAAAGTAAAAGTTTATACAGACTACGCATACAGCAAGCGTGATACTGCACCTAAGGATACTGTTGAACTAAATAATTACGAGATTTTTGCCTATGATAAAATAGACTACAAGGCAAAATATCTAACAGATGCCATTTTTATAGCCCCTGGCGATACCTATAGCGATGAATCGCGAAATAAATCTTTGATACGTTTAAGCCAGTTGCGTACTTTTAGGTATCCCGACTTAAAATATACTGATGATGTTTCAGATCCTAAAGGTGAAGATCTTATCGCTAATTTTTATCTTACCCCGCTTCCTAAATTTAATCTAAGAGCAGATTTTGACCTTTCTACATCAAATATTCAAAAATTTGGTGTCGCAGGTGGTGGTTCTTTGCTTGCGCGAAATGTTTTTGGCGGGATGGAAACCCTTCAATTATCTGGTCGAGGAAGCATTGGAGCTTCTGCTACGGGAGCTAAAAATAATGATACTAATTCATTTTTTGATATCACCGAAATTGGCGCAGACTTGAGTCTTACAATTCCACGTATTTTTTTCCCTATAAAAACAGCATTTATACAACCAGAAATGTCACCTTCTACTAGTTTTACTGTAGGTGTGGGAGTTCAACAAAATATAGGATTAGACAAGCAAAATATTACCGGCGGCGTTAATTATAAATGGACACCTTCTACCAATCTCAATTATCGCTTTGACCTTTTTGACATACAATATATACGCAATTTAAATCAGAATAATTACTTCAACGTCTATTCTAACAGCTATGATAATCTTAACACAATAGCTTTAAATAATCTAGATCCGGCTAGTCCATACCTTCAGGTGGACGGTAATGATAATCAAAAGCTAATAATACCAGAAGGAGCAGCAGGTTTTACAAGCGATGTCCAAAATGGAAATATCGCTCTTACCACCGCAGAATTTAATGATGTGTCTACAATTGAAGAAAGAAGACAAAGATTAACCGAAGACAATTTAATTCTTGCAACGAGCTTTACCTATTACAAAAACACACGTTCAGGTCTTTTTGATAATGAGTATACCAGCTTTAGAGGAAAACTGGAGTTAGCCGGTAACATGCTTGATCTTGTTAGTAGTGTGGCAAATCTCGATCGCAATGCAGACGGCAGCTCAAAAGTTTTAGGTGTTACCTTTTCTCAGTATGTTAAGACCGAATTAGATTTTATTAAGCACTGGGA
>JBALXG010000482.1:0-2614 GCA_036961055.1 Leeuwenhoekiella sp.
GCGAGGGATAATAATTAACATTCATTTTTTCTAAAACGGACCTTGATTTCCCAGGCGTACTTTATAGTTTTTCCAGTCTCTGTTTTCGGGTTGTGACCAGTTTAGTTCCGCAAAACCTATTGCTCTGGGAAAGGCCAGGTATTCAAGTTCGCTGCTATTGCTAATCGTCTCAGACCAAAGTGGTGCTTCTATACCCAGAATGTTTTTTAAAGGAATATTCTCATAATTCTCCGGTTTCCAGACATATGCGGTATCAACAGGCACATAACCTGCCCAGTTGAGGCCATATTCAGACTTGAGGTCATACTTCATATCCAGATATGCCTTTTTTGCAGGCGACATGATAATCTTCATATCTTTTTCTACCGCCTTCCTTGCATTATCTGCACTTGCCCAAAACTGAGCAATCGAAGTAGAATCTACATCTGCGGTCGCAACCTCATCCCAGCCTATCATTTTTTTATCATATTTCTGTACGATTTTTTCCACCTTATTCACAAAGTAAATGTAATCAGGCTTTCTAGTCGCGTGGCTTTCATCGCCGCCAATATGAAAATAAGGTCCGGGCGTGATCGCCGAGATTTCCCGCACCACATCATCTATAAAAGCATAAACCGAATCTTTTCTGGTGTCAAAAGTGCTAAAGCCCACATGCGTGCCGTTATAAATCTCCGGCGTTTTACCATTACCGTTTAAAAAGGGATATGCTACAGAAGCGGCATTGGTATGCCCCGGCATATCAACCTCTGGCACGATGGTCATGTAGTTTTTTGCAGCATAAGAAATTATATCTTTATAGTCCTGCTGGGTGTAAAAACCGCCGGGTTCATCGCCTACTTCTGTTTTGCCGCCTACTTCGGTAAGTTTGGGCCAGGATTTAATCTCGATGCGCCAGCCCTGATCATCGGTAAGATGGAGGTGCAGTGTATTGTATTTATAATAAGCTAGTAAATCAATGTATTTTTGCACTTCTTCAACGGTAAAAAAGTGCCGTGCCACATCAAGCATTGCACCGCGATAGGCAAAAAGTGGAGCATCATCAATCGTGCCTGTGGGTATAGGCCAAACTGGATCTTCTGTGATGGTATCATTTGCTTTAAGCGGTATGAGCTGGCGTAAGGTTTGTACACCTCTAAAAGCCCCTGCCGCACTGGCCGCGCTTAGAACAATAGAATCCTTGCCTATTGTTAGTTGGTAAGCCTCTTTAGTATTTCCTTTAGCGAGACTGTCTGATCTTTTGATATAGATAACACTTTCCTTATCTGGTGCATCTGCATTTATAGGCAAATCCAGTCGGGCAATATCTTTTATACTATGTGCCAGAAATGTGCCTACGTCAGCAAAGCCGGTAGAATCATTTAAAGTTGTAATAACAGTGTATTTATCTAAAGGAAAAGCAGTGTTTGTGGCATATATCGTTGCCGGTTTTGGGATGAGGTCTGCCTTTGCCAGATCGGTTTTTGGGAGGTTGAGCACGCGGGGTTCCTTTTCCTGTTGGCACGAAAAAAAGGACAGTTGAATAAAGGCAAGTATTACAATTGCAAATCGAGAGTGGTTCATTTATTAGTTTTCACTAAAATAGTGATATTAATTTTAAAATAGTAAATCAATTTAGCAGCTTAAAATGCCTGAAACTATACAATTAATAAAAAACCTAAAAACTACCCTTCGGGACTGGATAAAATGCACTGTTCTAAAACCAGGAACTGATGGAATACAATGAAAATTAAAGATCAAACTTTACAGACTTCTCTTTTCATCATGTCAAATACTTTAGTTTGATTTTTTATGAAATTTGTGTTTTTTTCAAAAGTTGAAAGTGGTATGGATTATTTAAAATTCCAAATCTTCAGGTGTTACTTTTACAAATTCAAATGTATCTTCAACTTTAAAATATTTATATAGATACCATTCAAAATTGTCTCTTTCCTCTCCTTTCATCCCTTTTATAGCTAGAGCAGTTTCGTAATTTTGAATACCAGTTACTAATATTTTTCTTATTAATGCATCCGGGAATTCTACTTTTAGCAATCCAGAATAGCGAAGAACCTGTTCAACTGCGGATTTTCCGCCCCCTTCATTTTTTAATTCTAATACAACTGTTTTATTTTCACTATTCCCTTTAAAATCCAATCTATCTCTTGTCTTCGTGGGACTATACTGGCGATCTACTGTTTCTATATTTAGTTGCTTATATAATTCTCTTTGCTCAATATAATTTTCTAATTCTCTTTCTGTTTTAAATAATTCTCCTAACTGGAGAACGGGAAATGAATATATTTTCATCAAATTATTAAGTGGTAATTCTTTGGAAAAAATAGGTAAGGAATAAAGACCTACTTTTTTTAATTCTTTTCTAAATTTATTAACTGAATTATCTGTTCTTTTTCCTATTCCGAGTTTTTTCATAAGAGTTGTAACTCTGATTGATCTCGATCCATTTTTTTCTATTTCTGATAAAATTGATTCAAAAAATTTATCAGATAACTCTTTTTTATTATTTACAGATTTTCTTTTATGCTTTACTTTAGTTTTTACTATTTTCTCAGTTTTTTTGTTTTCTTTCCAAAGACCTTTTCCTAAATTTTGTAAAATTTTAAGCATGAATTGTTAG
>JBALXG010000483.1:0-2607 GCA_036961055.1 Leeuwenhoekiella sp.
TAGTGATTGACAGCTATTTTTCGGGCACAAAAATTAAATGGATCCTTGATAATGTTGATGGGGCAAGGGAAAAAGCAGAAAATGGAGAGTTGTTATTTGGTACTGTTGACACCTGGCTTATATATAAGTTTACAGGAAAACATTTAACCGATCATACCAATGTTTGTCGTACGATGCTTTATGACATTAATACGCTCGCGTGGGATGATGAGTTGCTTCAGGAATTATCAATTCCTAAAAGTATGCTGCCTACAGTTCAGCCATCTTCTTCAGATTTTGGGTCTGTAAGCTATAATGATTTTCAAATCCCAATTTATGGAGTAGCCGGTGATCAACAGGCGTCGCTATTTGGTCAGGGCGGTCATAAATCTGGGATGGCAAAAAACACCTACGGTACGGGCTGTTTTATGCTGCTTAATACTGGGAAAAAACCATACTTCTCAAAAAACGGACTCATAACTACATTGTGTTGCACGCTTGAAGATGACAAAGTAAAATATGCTTTAGAAGGCAGTGTTTTTGTAGGAGGTGCATCTGTACAATGGCTGCGGGATAGTCTACATTTAATAGAAGAAGCTTCAGATACTGAAATGATCTGCGAAAGCATTCCGCCTTTAAAAGATCTTTATGTTGTCCCGGCTTTTTCTGGTTTGGGCGCGCCATATTGGGATGGTAATGCAAAAGGAAGCATACAAGGACTTACTTTTAATACCGGCCGCAATGAAATTGTGAAAGCTACTGTAGAAGCGCTTGCTTATCAGGTAAGCGATGTGATACACGCGATGATAGAAGATAGTGGCAAGCTTATGAAGTCCTTAAAAGTTGATGGTGGCGCTTGTTCTAATAATTACCTCATGCAATTTCAGGCAGATATTCTGGATGCTGAGGTTGACCGACCAAAAATGCTCGAGGCAACCGCTTTGGGAGCAGCCTTTTTAGCAGGAATTAAAGCAGGAATGTGGACTAAAACTGATATTTCTAAACTACGAACAGTAGACCGCATTTTTAAACCAAAAATGCTTACAAAAGACCGAAAAATCAAGCAAAATGGCTGGGAATTGGCTGTTTTACGTACAAAATCTGATTATGCTGAAAAGATTGAAAAAGAAAAAACACCATTAAAATTCAGCATAACAGATAGAAAACGATCTATAAAAAAGGCCAAATCAAAAAAGTTTGATCTGGTAATCATAGGAGGTGGCGTTACCGGTGCGGGGATTGCGCTCGATGCCGTATCACGCGGTATGGATGTTTGCCTTATTGAAAAAAATGATTTTGCTTCCGGTACAAGTAATAAATCTACAAAACTGGTGCATGGCGGGCTGCGCTATCTTAAGCAACTTGAAATAGGTCTTGTAAAAGAATCTGGCACAGAGAGATCAATTTTACATAAACTGGCACCGCATCTTGTTATTCCAGAGAAAATGTTGCTTCCGCTTATTGAAGGCGGCCAGTATGGTAAATTGCTGACTTCCGTAGGATTAAAAGTGTACGATCTGCTTGCAAATGTAGAAGGTGATGACAAAAGAAGAATGCTTACCAAGGAAGAAACTATGGCACTTGAGCCCATGCTTGATGGTGATAGTTTACTGGGCGGCGGTTATTATGCCGAATATAGAACAGACGATGCCCGACTCACAATAGAATTACTCAAAAAAGCAGCAGCTTTTGGGGCACTTTGTCTTAATTATTGCCAGATGGAGGAGTTTATCTACGATCAGGATGGCAAAGTTAATAGCGTAAAATGCAAAGATCATAACAGTGGTAAATTTTTGGAAATTGAAGCCCGCACTTTTGTTTCAGCTACAGGGCCGTGGGTAGATATCTTGCGCAAAAAAGATGAATCGATGAATAATAAACACCTTCACTTGACAAAAGGTATTCACCTTGTCTTTCCCAAAGAAAAACTTCCCGTACATCAATCGCTTTACTTTGATGTGCCAGACGGGCGCATGATATTTGCGATTCCCAGAGGGCGCATAACTTATGTGGGAACAACAGATACAAATTATTCAGGAAATCTGGATCGCGTGGTCGCTACAAAAGCTGATGTTGATTATTTACTCGACGCTGTAAATAATACTTTTTCGCATTTAAATCTTAAGGAAGAAGATATAGAATCTAGCTGGGCGGGCTTGCGGCCTTTAATACATGAGGAAGAAAAAGATCCTTCTGAGCTTTCGCGAAAAGATGAAACCTTTATAAGCGATAGCGGACTTATTTCTATTGCTGGTGGAAAACTTACCGGATATAGAAAAATGGCGCAGCGGGTAAATGAAACGGTGCTCAAACAACTTAAAGAGAATTATGCCGAAAAGTTTGATGAATCCCGTACTGAGCATATCGCGCTTACTTCGTATGCATTGAGAGATACAAAGGAAGTTGAGAAATACGAAAAACGCCTTGTAAATGAACTTAAAGCATTAAATGTTTTTGATCCTGAATATATAGGATGGTATTTTACTACAACATATGGACAGCAGGCAGACCTAATTATGAAAAAAATCAATTACTTTCTCAATCCGGATGTAGATGAAAGATTGATGCGGGCAGAATTATGGTACAGCGTATTTTATGAAATGACTAACAGTCTGGCAGATTTCTTTG
>JBALXG010000484.1:0-2602 GCA_036961055.1 Leeuwenhoekiella sp.
AGCGTGGTTTATTAGGTTCTCTCAGCGTAAACTCATCGGCTACTTTTCTGGCAATTTTAGCCGACTCATAGTTAAGATCATAAACTAATGCTTCCATCCCATAATCTGCCATGGCAATTGTTGTTCCAGAAAAAGTATTTGTCTCTACTATATCTGCACCTGCCTCATAATATTTTGCATGAATAGTTGCAATAGCTTCAGGTTGTGTGAGCGACAAGAGATCATTGTTACCTTGTAAAGGAGATTTCCAATCCTTAAATCGCTCTCCTCTAAAATCTTCTTCTGTAAATTTATAACGCTGTAGCATTGTACCCATCGCCCCATCAAGTATGAGGATACGCTCTTGTAATGCTTCTTCTAATTTACTCATATCATTAATTATTTAATCATCCAATCACTTCATTGAAAGCAGGGATTCATGGTAGCATGCAAAAATGAACAAAATTACTACCCATTTGTTCAAATATCAAGAAATAGTCTAAGGAAGTGAAAGCTTAAATGGCTTAAATGAGGTTATCTATCCAAAACAAATTAGTAGAATTTAGCACCTTCTTCACAGGTAAGGGTTGCTAAGGTTTCAAAGGGTCTAATCCCTCCACCTTTCTTGATAACAAAAATAAAATTCAGAACTTTATTACGTAAATATTCTAAAATAACAGGCACAAAAACAAACAAAACACAGATATTCTTTCAGATTTTACCATTTTCCCTAAATAATCGGTTAAAAGCTTTTAAATATCGACAAAAAACACATAAATTAGCCCCGTTCTAATTAAGCTTTTGTTTTTTATAAGTATTAATTCTGGGAAATTTTTCATTTCTAGTTTTTTTACCGACCTCAAATTTTTTATATTTTAACTTATGCAAAATTCTACTGTTACTTCAGCAGGCCAAGGTGCACGCTTTAAAATGATTTCTTATGAAAATGCGACGCCCCGAGTAAAAGCAATTTACGATGACACTAAAAAAACACTTCAGTTACCATTTGTGCTTAACTGGTTTAAGTGTCAGGGGAATAATGCCACACTTCTAGAAGGAAATTGGGCAAAATTAAAGTCAACTCTTATGATGGGCGAAGTTCCCAACGTTCTAAAACAACTCATTATTTACAATGTTTCTCGTGAAAAAGGCTGCGATTATTGCGCTGAAGCTCACGGTATTTTTGCAGATAGTATGAGCAAAATGATAAATGACAATGAAAACTTTAGAGTTACAGAAGATTTAGATTCTACTCTTATTCCTGAGAGTTATCGTACTGCGATAAAAGTGGTCACAAAAGCAGCATTGCATCCTGAACAAGTATCTGACAAAGATTTTGCTCTCTTAGGAGTAGCAGGATTTGATGATGATGAAATTCATGAATTAATGTCTCAGGCAGATCTCGTAAATATGCTTAACACCATTGCAGATATATCTGGAATTAAAATAGACAACGAACTTTTAGAAGCAAAAGCTTAGACCAGCCAAATCAAAATTGGATCATTCATCTGCAAAATACAGAATCACTTACGAGGCTTTCTCTAAGTTTTTAGGAAACCTTACTAAGGCTGAAGATTTTAACAATCTTGCTAAAGTTGTAGGAAAAAATCTCAAATATTTATTTGATTACAGATTATTCAGAATACTAATTACCACAGATAATAAAGTAAAAATTTTCACATTTGCTCAAGGTAAATACTGGATCGATACTTATAAGAAATCTACTTTTGATTATGAGAAAAAACTTCTGCATACTCAAATTCCATTTTGCGAAAAAATGAACAGTTGTAATTTCTTAAAGTATATTGATTGTGATGAACTTTTAAATCCTCATGTCTGGGGTTGGTTCTATACCTATAACAACGCTCATGTATGCGCGTCTGTAGTGGCAGATGATATCAAAAAATTTGACCAAAGTGATGTTGAGATTTTAAACCTTCTTGTAGACAGTTTTACAACAAAATTTTTACAGATAAAATTGAGAAACGATTTAAACGGAAAAAATAAAAATCTGCAGAAAGCCATTAAAACTATTGAAAAAAAGAATGAATTTATCAGAAAGATAAATGGTGATCAAAAAAAAATAATTTATAGCAGAACAAAAGAAATACGCGATAAAAATGATAAGCTTCTAGAAATCTCTAAACTTAACGCACACAATGTACGTGAGCCGCTTAGCAGGATTCTGGGACTGTTAGAAATTTCTGAGCATTACTCTGCCACAGAGCTTAAAGAAGAAGTATTTTCATATTTAAAAGAATCTGCACTTGAGCTTGATGCCACATTACAAAATGTCATTGAGATGAGTTCTGGTGAAATTGACAAACTTGCTGTAGATAATGGTTATTGACAATCAAGATGACACCTTTAAAATTTTCTTAGTTGATGATCAAAGAATTACAAATTTCATCAATAAGAAGCTTATTGAAGTGACTGGCGTTTGTAAACACGTTTATACTTATATAGACCCTAAGGAGGCTCTTAACGAACTTGACACGCAAAGTCCTAATCTTATTTTGCTTGATTTGAACATGCCGGAAATTGATGGATGGCTTTTTTTAGAAAAAATGGAAGGTCACGAGACAAATGCCAAAGTGATAATTGTTACCTCAAGTACCAGTCC
>JBALXG010000485.1:0-2594 GCA_036961055.1 Leeuwenhoekiella sp.
CTGCAGTTAACGCGGTTCCTGAAGAAGCCACAACGTTCTCAATCCCTAACTGATGCATTTGTATTACGTCTGTATATCCTTCTACTAGATAACAATTATCTTCTTTGGCAATTGATTGCTTGGCATGATAAATCCCATAAAGCACTTTGCTCTTGTGATAAAGGTCACTTTCCGGACTATTAAGATATTTTGCCGCCTTTTTATCAGTGGTCAAAATACGCCCTCCAAAGCCTAAAACCCGCCCAGATAGGGACTGAATCGGGAACATTACACGTCCTTTAAATCGGTCAAATTGCTTTTCATCTTTGACAATTGTAAGTCCGGTTTTTTCAAGAAATTCCAGTTGGTAGCCTTTTCTAATAGCTTCACTGGTAAAAGCATCCCAAACATCAGGCGAATATCCCAGTTGAAATTTCTCTATAGTTTCAGGTGTAAATCCACGCTCTTTAAAGTAGCTAAGGCCAATGGCTTTTCCGCTTTCTGAATTAAGAAGCGTTTTATGAAAATATTCTTTAGCAAATTCACTTACAACATATAAACTTTCCCGGGCATCTGCTTGCTCTTTTTGCTCATCTGTCTGCTCTGTTTCCTCAATCTCTATATTATATTTTCTGGCGAGATATTTTATTGCTTCAGGATAGGTAAAATGTTCATGTTCCATGAGGAAAGCGACGGCGTTCCCGCCTTTTCCGCTTGAGAAATCTTTCCAGATTTGCTTAACCGGCGAAACCATAAAACTGGGAGATCGCTCGTCTGTAAATGGACTTAAACCTTTAAAATTACTTCCAGACTTCTTTAACTGTACAAAATCTCCTATCACCTCCTCTACGCGGGAAGCTTCAAAAACTTGATCTACAGTGTGTTTAGCAATCAAAATATTAAGTTTAAATGTTTACGGATTACTGTTTAAGATCTTTTTTCTCTGAAAGACATAAACCACTTTATGAAAATGAGAATTTACAAAAAGCATAACTTTTTCAGCAGTCAAATTTAGCACAAAAAGAAAACCTACAAGGTTATTAAACCTTGCAGGTTAAAATGTATTTTTTACAATTCCCACTTTTGGGGGCTAGGGGGCTTTAATCTACATCAAAACGCACACCTAGAGAAACGTTGTGTTGTTCTACAGGATTGTCTTTAAAAATGGTATTTAAATCATATTTAGCATACAATGCCACACTTCCCCAGGCCACGTAACCACTCAAGCCATAAATGAGATTATTTGTATTATAGTTGCGTTTTAATTTATCTTTTTGATCATTTCCATTTTCTTCGTATTTCAGCTTTTGAATGGTCAATAAATTTATACCGGCATAACCACCCAGCCCTATTTTAAACTTATTTACAGTAGAATATCTAAAATAATCATCGCCTTCTATTCTCTTTGAAGGTCCAAATTCAAAATGTACCGGAAATACCAAATTATCCATTCTAAGCTTTGCCTTATTTAATGCTAAAGGAAAAGTCTCTAAAACTGTTTGATCGCCCTGCTCAACAAAATACTGATTATCCTCAATTTTTAAACCGTTAAACTGAAACGAAAAACCATATTTAAAACGCAACCAATTTGAGTTGTCAAAAACTCTGGTTTTCCATGCCCAGCCCAATTCAAAAAAGCGGCTTCCTCCTATTTTGTAAGGAGAATCCTGAAGCGACTGCCCTTTTATAATCGCGTTATTTAAACCAATACCCACTACCAGTGAAGAATATGTGCGACGGTCATACTTCAATCGTACTACCGAATTGTCTTCTGTGTCTTTAAATTCAAAAAAGTGTTCTTTACCAAAAATCCTTAAGCTAAAACTACGCTCCTCTTGTTCATCAGGATTGCGCTTATAAAGATCAATTTGCTTATCTATAATCGCGATTTTATCTTCAATATTTCTCGCGTGTTTTTCTGCGGCGTCCTGCTTCAGGCGCTGCGCTTCTGCAACATCTATTTCTCCCGCTGCCAACCTACTATTAATTTCTTCAACTTCTTCTTTTAATTTCTCACGTTCAGTTTGCTGTACAGTTTCTTTTTTAGCTTCCAGTTGCTCTATACGCTGTTGATTAGATTGATCTTGTGCGTTTACATTTTGGACAAAAAGTCCCATGATCGCCCAAGCGGCGATAATAATAATGGTTTTCATAATGATTTGATTTGTTTCCTGAACCCTGATAAATTCAGAAATGATTGATTGATGAATGAATCTCCTTTTGTTACTAATTATTGCGATCTACAATGGCCTCGCGTGCTTTTAAGAATCCGTCTTTTAGCGCATCAAAGACTTTTTCTCTAAAGGACTGGTCAAGCTCACTTTCTACCTCCATAAGCAGAGCGTTTGCGTTTACAGTATTTGTCTGGTCATTATACATACGTTCTTTAAAAATATCTTCTTGTGCTTTTTTAAGCAAAGCATCTATTTCTGCATCTGTCACCTGTGCATTTTGCTCCATTAAATCTACCTGAGCAAGCAAAGTATTTACTTTATCATCTATAGAAGGTTGCAATGGTTTTAAATTTTCCTCTAATTGAGAGTCGGTTTTTGCCTCGGTTATAGCCAATTTTGATGCTATTTGAGGGGATTTTTGTACTATAATATCGTCAGCAG
>JBALXG010000486.1:0-2588 GCA_036961055.1 Leeuwenhoekiella sp.
CGCCTACCATTCCACCAGCGGCCAAAGCCCACACCGCCACCGGACTTAATTTTGAATTATCTGACATGAATTTGATTTATCAATTCTCTATTCATAAATACCAATTATAATATAAAAGGTATAAAAATACTTTAAAATAGATTTAACCATAACAAGCCATTCTTTAAACAAACGCTGTTTCTACTAATGCAGCAACAATATTTTGAATTTCATATTTTTTGCATTTGGAATTATAGAATTTGCTAAATCTTCTATTAACATTTACCTGTTCTAAGTTTCCATTTAAATTTTTATGTAACTTTATAAGAATCAGTTATTTTAATTGGGTGGAATGAACATAATCACACGCAAGGAATTTATAACCAAAGTCAGTCTTATGAGTACTTCTCTAATGATGCTAAGCGGATGCAATTTTTTGGCTCCTGAAGGCGATAATCAAGTTGTTAAAGGAATTTTTATTGATGATACTAAAGAGCAGGAAGATATTTTCAACTATTTAAATCGCACACAAGGTAAAATAGATTTTACCCGCTACAGACAGATAATAGGCGCTACAAATGAATTTAAAGAAGGCGATCAAACGCTGGGAATCGCTGCAGCCGATGAAAAATCACGCTTAAATGCCAGAATATTACTTGGCAATACTAAAATAGGTGATATAGATCTAAATTCGGTTTATCAGGACGATTTGCTCGATCTGATTCTGGATAATACCACAAAAAATAGCGATTTACAGAAGTGGACATTTAGTGAACTTAAAAACTTTCTTCTTAATAATTCTGAAGAAAACATCAAAATAATCATGCCGTCCCTAAGCAGCGATGTTATCGCCTGTGTTGTAAAATTGATGAGCAATGATGAACTTATAACTATTGGCGCTAAAGTATTTAATGTGCTGCCGGGAAGCAATATAGGAAGCAAAGGTTATCTAAGTGCGAGGGTTCAGCCCAATTCTCCTACAGACAACACAGATGATATAAGATGGCAGGTTTTTGATGCGTGGTCATATGCGGTAGGCGATCTGGTTTTGGGTAATAATCCTGTTTCCAGCGAGCCGGAATCTGTTGCTAAAATAGAAGAATGTCTGTTTGATATAATTACAACCTTTGGTCTTGAAGATACTATTCCTAATTGTGTATTATCGCATATAGATATTCAGGCAAAAGCAGAAGAAATGCAGCCGGGCACTACAGGAATCTGGTTTCAAAGTCTGGCTGGCACCGTAAATGCAAACAAAACTTTTGATGTTACAATAGAAAAAATGCAGGAGTATGCTTTACAGCGAAAGGGCAGATATGGAATTTACGCCGAAACCGGGCAGGGAGCAGATTTTACAAATGGGCATGGAGAAGGTTTTGATATGCTCATTCATGAATCTAGAAAATATGGATTTGTACGTGCTTTAAAGCATCACATGGAAGCAAATCAAACCGCAGAAAATTTTCCCTGGACGCATGTAAATGATGTTGCCGGTTTTATAGGACCAGAAGTCTTTAAGACAAAAGAACAACTGGTAAGATGTTGTCTTGAAGATACAGTTATGGGTAAATTACACGGTCTCACTATAGGTCTTGACATTTGTTCTACTTTACATATGGACGTAACATTAGACGACCTCGACTGGTGTATTGAGCAGATAATGCCTGCAAATCCTGCATATCTCATGGCATTACCTACAAAAAATGATCCTATGCTAAGCTATTTGACTACGGCCTTTAGTAATCATGTGAAGATACGTGAGCAGTTTGGTTTTAAGATCAATGATGCAATGTGGGATTTTTTCAAGAAGATTGATATCATTGATGAGAATAACAAACCTACTGAGCATTTTGGTGATCCTAAATGGGTTTATTATCAATACTGTAAAGCAAAAAATGATAGCAGAAGTCAGAATGAAATTTATGCTGAAGGCGCTAATTATATAAAAGAAATAAGAGAACGCGGTGTCTCGATTGCGGAAGGTTATGGCGATGAAATCTGGGATCTTGATCCTCAATTAAACGCTGAAGTACAGGTTCTTTATGAAGATGCTAAGAAAAGTTTATGGACCCCCATTAACAAAGACTTTATTGAGTCTATCTCTTCAGCGATAGCTATTTATACTAAATCAGCAGATCGGAAAGATTATATTTATCATCCTGAAAGTGGTGAAAAACTGAATAATTCCGCCATAAAATCTCTAAAATCGCTTCGCTCTAAATGGAATAATAAAATTCCTGATATACAAATCATAATCTCAGATGGTCTCAATGCTAAAGCCCTTATGGATGAAGGTCATCTCCTGCCCTATCTTGAAGCATTAAAAAATTCATTAACCAAAAGGGGTTATCAGGTTAGCAAGGATAATATTGTAATAACTCATGGTCGCGTGCGTGCCGGATACTTGTGTGGAGAAATTCTTTTTGGTGAAAATCAGACAGAAGGCAATAAAGGAATAATTCATATTATAGGAGAACGCCCCGGCTCAGGACATCATAATTTTTCGGCATATCTTACAGCGGCACCATCAACAGCGTGGAGTAAAAACAGGTGGGTAGACCACGATATTTCCCGTGTTGTAAGTGGTATTTCTGATACCGCTTTAAAAC
>JBALXG010000487.1:0-2585 GCA_036961055.1 Leeuwenhoekiella sp.
GTTTCGGGCTTTTTTTTAAAAATTAAAAATGAAAGCAAATTTTAAAGTTATTGGTTTAGCAGTTGTGGTGATAATTCTGGCATTTAGTGCTTTTAATTATTTTAAGCCCTCAAAAAATGGGCTGGACACTCATGTATTTAAAACTCAAACCGGTTATGGTTATGATATAACAGATCATGGCAAAACGATTATTAAACAGAGATATATTCCTGCTTTAAATGAGCAAATAGCTTTTTGCAATCCTAAAGATGCCGAAAAAATAGGCGATCGTGTGGTAGAAAAAATACTTTTAAAAGTAAACCCTGCCATCTCTATGAAAGAACTTCAGGATGCAGGTATATCCCTTCATTGCGCAAATTAGTTATCACTTAATTTATAGTAAGAAAACATACATGCGTAAGCAAGCTTTAATACATTTTATAGTCTGGATAGCATTTGTATGCTTGTTTATCGTGCAGGCATATTGGAGTACAGACCATTTCCCTTTGCGATTTGGTATGTTATTGATGATAAATATTGCGCTGTTCTATCTTAATTACCTCGTTCTGGTTCCTCAGTTTTTATTACAGAAAAAAATTAATCAGTATATTCTTTTTGTAACCGTAGGACTTTTAGTTACTGTATTGTTAAGAGGGTTTTCGTCACCAGAAATGCCACCAGAATTTGTGCAGGATCAGCGCTTTAATAGTATGCCGCCGCCACCGCTATTTTTTGATATCTTCAGGTTTATCTTTCCCGTTATAATTTCACTAGCCTTTATTGTTATAGGTACTGCTATTAAAATGTATGAGGAGTGGAATCGCAATGAAAGAGATAAAAAAGATATAGAATCATACAAAACGAGAACAGAACTTCATTATCTCAAAAATCAGCTTAGTCCACACTTTTTGTTCAATTCATTAAACAGTATATATTCTCTCACCACAAAAAAATCTGATGATGCTCCAGAGGCTGTAATTACCCTTTCAGAGCTTATGCGATATATGTTGTATCAAACTGATAATGATTTTGTTTCACTTAAAGATGAACTGGATTATATTCAGAATTATTTAAAGTTGCAACGCCTGCGCATTGCAAACAATGAGAACATCACGCTCAATATACACGGTAATATTACAAATCAAAAAATACGCCCTTTATTACTTATCTCATTTATAGAAAATGCATTTAAATACGGTACAGATTTTAAAGGCAATACAGAAGTGCGCATAATCATTAATATTGCTCATGAATATTTAGAATTTAAATGTATTAATCTCATAGGTAATAGGAAGCGTGATGTAGATAACTCAGGCATAGGCCTGCAGAACACAAAAGATCGTATTGAATTATTGTATCGTGATAAGCATGAGCTTAAAGTTTATGAAGAAGACCATAAATTTGTGGTATATTTAAAATTAAAGCTCAATTGATGCAGTGTGTTGTAATAGATGATGAGCCTCTTGCGATAGATATTATTACAACATATCTGGAAAAAGTGGGAGGGATGGAGGTTGTTGCTCAATGCACAAATCCTCTTGATGCTATAAGTATTCTCAATAAACATCGTGTAGATCTGGTATTTCTTGATATTGAGATGCCCAATCTTAGCGGTATAGAACTGGTTAAAACTCTGGATAATCTTCCGCAGTTTATATTTACCACAGCTTACCCGCAGTATGCTCTTGAAGGATTTGACCTTAATGCTACAGATTATCTCGTAAAACCTATACCATTTCCCAGGTTTTTAAAAGCAATAGCCAGGGCAAAAGAAAAGCATGAATCTACAAATCGAAATCACCAGATTTATAATACTCCTTTACCGGTAAAAGAAGAAATTCCCGCACATTCTGATTTCATCTTTGTAAAATCTGAATATGAAAATATAAAAATTAACATCGCAGATATAAAATATCTACAGGGGCTAAAAGATTATATCAAGATCTATACAAATTCTTCAGAAAAGGCAATTCTCACACTCTCTAGTTTTAAGGAAATTCAAGATAAACTTCCATCTGCTACTTTTCTACGGGTACACCGCAGTTTTGTAGTAAATGTGAATTTTATTAAAGCGGTACAAAAAACCAAAATCATAATTAATGAGATGCGTATTCCTATAGGCGAAACCTATAAAGATGAGGTTTTAAAAAGACTAAATATCAGCTAAAAACACCTTAAAATCGGGTTTTTTTTAGCTAAAAATCAATTCGTTAATAAGCAATAAGCAGAGCCATGGCTTCGCTGGAAAGAGCTTCCATTTCCATAATTTGCAGATCTTTTACATAAAGACCTTCTCCTTTTTCAAGTAGTCTGTTTTGAATTTCAAAAGCACCTTCAATAATATAGGTAAATAGCCGATTTTCACCTGTTTTAGGCAGATAATTATAATCCGTTCGACCATCAAATTTTCCTATTTTTATGGAAAATAATTCTTCAATTTTTTCTAAAATCGGTAAAAAGTCATTCTGCTTATCAAAATTGTAATTTGATAATTGAGGCTTAGAAAAGCTACTTTCTTTAAAAATAATTACAATAAATCGAATCCAATTTTCGGGATAAGGATTGGTGAAAGTCAGTATTTGATTATTACCTGCAGTAAACTCTAA
>JBALXG010000488.1:0-2579 GCA_036961055.1 Leeuwenhoekiella sp.
AAGAAGGTATGCGAGTGGCCATTGCAGATAATAGGGAATATGGCGGCACGTGCGCAAATCGCGGGTGTGACCCAAAAAAAGTTCTAGTTGGTATTACTGAAGTTTTAGAGCGCAGTAAAGATTTAAAAGGAAAGGGAATTGTTGATGTCCCCAAAGCAAACTGGCAGGATTTAATGGAATTTAAAAAAACCTTTACAGATGCTATTCCTTTTACAACAGAACGAGACATTGAAGAAGCGGGAATAAAGATGTACCATCAGTCGCCAAGATTTCTGGACGAAAACACATTATCTGTAGAAGGAAAAACCGTTAAGGCAAAAAAAATAGTAATCGCATCAGGAATGAAGCCATTTGAACTTAGAATTCCAGGTGGAGAACATGCTTTATATAGCGATGATTTTTTAAACTTACTAGAATTGCCTAAATCTATGATTTTTATAGGTGCAGGTTATATTGGGATGGAGTTTGCACATATCGCTGCACGCTGTGGAGTTGATGTTACCATTATTGATACTGAAGAGCAGATTCTGTCTAATTTTGATGGTGATTTAGCCGATTATCTTCAGGAGAATTCTGAAGGAATAGGAATAAAATTTATTTTAAACGCAAGAGTAAATGAAATAGAGAAATTGCGTAAATACTTTCGCGTAAGCGCAGAACAAAATGGAGAAACAGTTCAAGTAAAGGCAGAAATGGTTTTTAATACCGCCGGGCGCGTTCCTTCTATTTATGAACTTGACCTGGAAAAAGGCAATGTTTCTTATTCTAAAAAAGGAATAAGCGTTAATGCATTTTTACAGAATACGTCAAATCCTAAGGTTTATGCTTGTGGTGATGTTTCAGACAGCGGGAGTTTACCGCTTACACCACTTTCTTCTCAAGAGGCCAGAGTAGTTTCAAAAAATTTAATTAAAGGAAATTTTATGGAGCTGGAAATACCTATCACTCCTTCAGTTGTTTTTACGCAACCACAACTTGCCTCTGTAGGTTTTAATGAAAAAGAAGCGCGGGAAAAAGGATACGATTTTATCGTAAAAGAAGCAAATGTGCCACAGTGGTATAATTCTAAAAGGATGAATCAAAATTGCTATGCTTATAAAACATTAATAGATAAAAAAACGGGGTTTATTCTGGGTGCACATTTATTGAGTTGGGATGCTGCAGAAACCATTAATATGTTTGTAATGGCTATGTATGGCAAAATAGACAGAGATACTCTTAAAGGAATGATTTTTACATATCCCAGTTGGGGCGGTGATATTAAAGCAATGGTTTAATCACCTCATCTTAATATAATTAAAAAACCCAATGTTGTCAAAACATTGGGTTTCCTAAATTAACATACTAACTAAATTAATTTTGAACATTTCAAACTTCTTATATGAAATTCTTCATAACTAAATAGTCGTTTTTTATAAAATATCTTACACAAAACTTGCTTTATAAGACCATAAGATTACAGCCACGTATATCTGCTGTGTCAAATCTTCCCAGAACCTCAAAATAATTACCGTCTAGCTCTTTTCCCAGATCTTGAGTGGCGATAAAAGGGCACGAGTTAATATTAGCAAGATCAATAACATTTATGCCACCGGTTTTGTTTTTTGGCAAAATTTGTAAAGCATCTTCAGTATCGCGTATTATAATACGCATCCACGGCGGAGTAGTGAATATGCCGTCACCGGTAGAGTAAGCCTGAGAAAGTAATTCGGTCATTCCGTATTCACTATGAATATGATCTACACCAAAGCCACTTTTAAGTATCTCATGTAATTCTTCCCGCACAAGTTCTTTTCTGCGACCTTTCATACCGCCGGTTTCCATAACCACAGTATGATTCAGCTTAAATTCAAAATTTTCAACCAAATCAAGAAGTGCAAACGAAACTCCTATTAAAAGAACTTTCTTACCTGCTGCATCAAGTTTTTTTAATTTTTCGCTTAAAGCGGAAAGATCATTAAGATAAAAGCCGCTATTTTCATTTTTACTCTCTGTTATCAATCGGTCGACCATATAAATAAGTGATGAACCATTGCGCTCCAGATAAGAAGGGAGTAGCGCCAAAACCGAATATTCTTCTATTGAGCCGTAGTGCAGCCTAAAGCTTTCTAAGAAACTCTTCTCATAAATTTTGAGATCTGTAATATAATGCTTGCTGGTAGTGCTGCCGGTGGTACCGCTGCTTGTAAAAACAGTTTCTACCTTCTCTTTTGAAGATATAACTTCGTGAGATTTAAAAAACTGAATGGGTAAAAAAGGGATGTTTTTTACCGATTTTACACTGTTTTGGTCGGTTTTTATAAGCTTGCAAAACCGGGCATATACTTCATTATGTTTGATTTGATAAGCAAAAGCATCAAGTGCTAATTGCTCAAAATGAGCAGGACTTTTAATGTTGAATATTTCATGTTGATTCATAACCGCCATAGTGGGCGTAAAGTTATTAAAACAAGAACATTATTATCACAATTACTGCGCCTGTCTTGCAGTTGCAGATTATATAAATGTTATCAATAAGCACTCATATTTGATGCGTGTAATTAAATACTATCTTTACGTTAAGATCAAATTAGCGTAAC
>JBALXG010000489.1:0-2579 GCA_036961055.1 Leeuwenhoekiella sp.
CTATTAATACGGTTCTAATATAAGTATCAACAATTGTATCTCCAACTACATGAACCTTAAACCCTTTTAATGAAGAAATTGTATGACGAAGATCATCAAATGAAATATTTTCAGGATCCAGACTTTTTTCGGCCTCTTTTAAATAAGCAGGCATAAGATTATACTTGCCCTGATCTCGATACAATTCTGCAATATTAAGCGCAGCATCTAAAAAATCACCATCATCTAATTTTCGTGCTATAGAAAGAGATTTTTTATACAAAGTAAGCGCTTCATTACGTTCATGCACACTTAATCCTGCTGCCAGATTGTTATAAGCCCACACTAAAAGTGTATCATTTTGCGCTCTTTTAGCATAAAAAAGTGCCCGCCTGGCATACTGAAGTGAATTTACGCTATCTTTTATTTGAAAATAGCTTATACTCAATAAGTTATAACCATGAAAGATGTATTTATCGTCATGCTTTTTTTCTGCGCTTTTAATTAGTTTTGAGGCTTTATTTATAGCCGTATCATAACTCATATTTTCTGTAGCTGCTAGAACTTCTTTGAGAAGACTATCTAACTGATCATTTTGAGGTATGGTGTCTTGTGAAGGATTAATGGCAAATCCAGCAAACAGGCTGAATAATAGAACCGTAGTGGCTACTGATTTAAAGCGAAATATATTAAGATCTTTTAACCCCATGAATTACTGATACTTATGCTTTAATTATTCGTCAAATGTACGATTTTATCGACGATCTGCAACATTCGGCCATAATAAAAATATAAACTCTAAAAAATAAGTTTTTTTAATCTGTTATTCAGTGGGCTAAATAGATAATTAAAAAATAAAGTGATGAAGTTTTTTCCTACATATTTATAGTAAACCATATATTACTGTTATACTATCTTAGCACTTTTAAAAATCAATATTTTGAATAGAGTTTTAGTTCAGCCTACTTATTTACCTACAATCATTCAAAGTGCGATTATGCTTAAAGCCGGCGCTGTGATTTTAGAAGTTCATGATAATTATCAAAAACAGAGTTACCGTAATCGCACACATATAGCTACGGCAAACGGTCAATTAACACTTAATATTCCGGTAAAGCACGTAGGTAAAGACCAGGGTCATCAAAAAACAAAGGATGCAAGAATAGAAAATAATTTTTTGTGGCAGCGACAGCATTGGCGATCAATTGAGATTGCTTATCGCACTTCGCCATTTTTTGAATATTATGAAGATGACTTTGCGTTTCTATATACAACATCATTTGAAAAACTAATCGATTTTAATATAGCTTCAATTAAAGCGGTTTTTAATGCACTTCAGGTAGATATTAAAACTTTAAACTCTACAGACTATAAGACCAAGGCTGAAATAGAAGATGCTGAAATAAAAGACTTTAGATTTTTAGCCGATGCTAAAAGAAAAGAAGAACTGCAAATTGTAAACTACAGACAGGTTTTTCAGGAAAAACATAATTTTATCCCCAATTTATCTGTCATTGATCTTATTTTTAATGAAGGACCAAATGCGGCTACATATCTAGAAAATCTCAATTTTTGAGCTTAAATGTCGATTTTATGGGATAATGATCAGAAAAGTGCTGATTGAAATTTTTGAAACTTATTATCTTGAATGCCGGATCTGTTAATACAAAGTCTATACGCAACGGAATTATATCAAAAATAAACGTGCTGCCAAAACCAGAACCAGCTTCCTCAAAGGCATCAAGCTTCTCCCCTCTTATTTTTTTATAGATATAGGAAAACACAGTATTGTTAAAATCCCCTGCAACGATTTTCTTATAAGGACAAGTTTGTTCACTTCTCAAAAATATTTCTGACTGATCCTGTTGCTGTTTAAATGCTGCTCCTATTCTTGAAACCAGTTTCTTTTTATCTTCCTCCCTTAATTCAGATATTTCTGCCACAAGTGAAAGCGATTGCATATGCATATTGTATAAACGCAAAGTATCCTTATCCTTAATAAAATCTATAAAAATCCCGTTATTAAAACTATCAGGGAAATCAAGGGAGCCTTGTTTAACGATCTTATATTTAGAATAAATCATTTGCCCTTTAGCTTTTCTGGATTTTTTAGGCTGAATGTATTTATATGGATACATCTTTTCAGATAAATTTATCATAGGTAAAAACTCCTGAAAACAAACAATATCAGGATTTTCTTTGACGACTAATGCGGCTATTTTTTGAGGAATACTGTCATCTTCAATATATTTGGCTCTATTAAAACCTCTTACGTTATAACTTAACAAACTTATACCTTCTTCCTTAGTTACTTCGGGACTTGAAAATTTATAAAGCGTTGTATTTTGCAGAAGACCTAAGCATAGAACTATACCAGAAAGCAGAAGTTGCTTTTTAAACTGAATAAGCCAATAAAGAAGAAAGACAAGATTTATAACTAAAAGTACAGGCTGAACAAGCGTAAGTACAGAAAGGGCAGGAAACATTTTGGGAGGCATATATTCTAACATGTATCCTATCAAAAGAAAGAAAGCAAAAAAACTATTGACTATAAAAATAATCTTGTTTAAAAGGCTTAAAGATTTCATCAACTATTTTTG
>JBALXG010000048.1:0-11008 GCA_036961055.1 Leeuwenhoekiella sp.
GTGATAAAAACCTTCTTGACGGACTTACATACACGTCATCATCTTCTTCTATTCGTGATATGTGGACACAATGGTATAAAACTGTAGGTCGTGCTTCACAGGCAATTGAATATATAGAAACGTATGAGGGATTAAATGAAAATACCAGAACACGTCTTATTGGCGAAGCCAAATTTTTAAGAGCACTTAACTATTTCTGGTTGGTACGCTCTTTTGGTGATATTCCTATTCAATCAGTTGATCTTGTAGAAAGAGCTCCCGTTTCTGAAGTTTATGCTTACATAGAGCAGGATCTTACAGATGCTGTCGCTGCACTTCCCTTAAAAAGTGAATATGCAAGTTCAGATTTAGGCAGAGCAACAAAAGGCGCTGCGCAAGGTTTGCTTTCTAAGGTTTATTTATATGAGAAAAAGTGGCAACAGGCGGCTGATATGGCAAATACTGTAATCACTTCCGGACAATATGGTCTTGAAGCAGATTATGCAACGGTTTGGAGAGCTTCTACAGAAAATGGAACTGAATCTCTTTTTGAAATTCAGGCACGAGGTGAAATTCCACTACACGGTGTTCAACAATATTCACAAACTCAGGGAGCACGTGGCCCCAGCGGTTGGGGATGGGGTTTTAACACACCTTCTGAAGATTTATTAAATGCATTTAATGACGCAGGCGATACTGTGAGAAGAGACGCTACAATTATTTTTGCGGGTGAAACTCTTTATGACGGAAGGGAAGTAAGCAGCGCTGTTGAGAATCCACGTTATAATGAGAAAGCATATTCTGCAGCAAACGGTGGTGATGGTGACGGAGATAAAAACATACGTGTTTTACGATATTCTGAAATTTTGCTTATTCAGGCTGAAGCTTTAAATGAACTGGGACAATCTGCAGCTGCATTAATTCCGCTTAATGAAGTGCGCGCTCGTGTTAATCTTTCCGCTATTACAACTACAGATCAGGCTTCCCTTAGACAAATGATCTGGGATGAAAGAAGACTTGAACTTGCCTTTGAACATGACCGCTGGTTTGACCTTCTTAGAACAGGACAAGCCGCTAGTGTGATGACAGCTTTGGGATTACCTTTTGAAACCAGAAATGAATTGTTTCCCATCCCTAATGAGCAGCTTATACAAACACCAGATATGGTTCAAAACCCGGGCTGGTAATGATTTATTACAAAATAAGCATGCGTATTATTTATAGCACATTACTTTTAGTTCTTGTTGCAACTGGCTGTCAGGATAAAAAACAAACACAAAAATCGGACTCAGAAGCATCAAAATCGGCTGATTCTCCCTCAATTTCAGATGATAAATTGCTTGATAAAGTAGAAAAACAAACCTTTGAATACTTTTGGGACGGGGCAAATGAAAACTCAGGTCTTGCTGCAGAGCGTATTCATCTTGACAATATTTATCCGTCAAATGATCAAAACATCGTTACAACAGGAGGATCTGGTTTTGGACTGATGGCTATTTTAGCTGGTGTAAAACGAGGTTTTATAACTCGTGAGCAGGCTTTTCAGCGTTATCAAAAAGCCGTTTCCTTTCTTGAAAAAGCAGATCGTTTTCACGGCGCATGGCCGCATTGGATGAATGGCGACACAGGTAAAGTGCAGCCTTTTGGCCAAAAAGATGATGGTGGCGATCTGGTAGAAACCGCTTTCCTTATGCAGGGACTGCTCACCGTTAAGGAGTATTTTAAAGATGGAAACGAGGAAGAAAAGGAACTCGCTACCCGCATTCAGAAAATGTGGGAAGAAGTAGAATGGGATTGGTACACACACGGCAAAGATGTTTTATACTGGCACTGGTCTCCTAATTATGCCTGGGAAATGAACTTCCCCGTAGGTGGTTATAACGAGTGTCTGGTTATGTACGTGCTAGCGGCTTCCTCTCCCACGCATCCCATAACTAAAGCAGTTTATGAAAAAGGATGGGCGCGTAATGGCGATATAGCAAAAGACACAACCTATTACGGCTTGCGCACTGTTCTTGATCATTTTGAACATGACGATGCTCCGGTTGGTCCACTTTTCTGGGCGCATTATTCGTATTTGGGATTAAACCCAAAAGGTCTTAAAGATCAATATGCAGATTACTGGAAGCTCAATCAAAATCATGCGATGATTCAGTATAAATATGCTGTTGATAATCCTAAAAATTATAAAGATTATGGTGAAAATCTTTGGGGGCTTACGTCCAGTTATTCCATTGATGGTTATGCAGGCCACAGGCCGGGCAATGATCTGGGTGTAATTTCGCCAACGGCAGCGCTTTCATCAATGCCTTACACCCCTAAGGAAAGCATGCAGTTTTTAAGATATCTGTACACAAAACAAGATACATTAATTGGCAAATACGGGCCGTATGATGCGTTTAGCCTGGATAAAAAATGGGTTTTACCCAGATATCTGGGCATAGATCAAGGACCAATTCCCGTAATGATAGAAAATTACAGAAGCGGAATGTTGTGGGATTTATTTATGGAAAATAAAGACGTTCAGTCAGGATTAAAAAAGCTGGGCTTCACAAGTCCGTATTTGAAAAATGAATAACATAAAAATCAGCATATTCTGTTTTTATTTTGGAATTTTATAAAGATGAAGAATAAATTATTACTTGCTTTTGTCGTTCTTTTTGCCTGTGTTTTAAACGCTCAGGACAAAAGCGAATTTTTAAAAGAAACGTTTATTTCGAAAAGTGACACGCTTAATTACCGCATTCTTTATCCTGAAAATTTTTCAGAAAGTGAAACTTATCCATTGCTTTTGTTTTTACATGGCGCTGGTGAAAGAGGCTCAGATAACGAAAGTCAGTTAGCGCATGGCAGCTCTCAGTTTTTAGATTCACTTACGCGAAAAATTTATCCGGCAATTGTCATTTTTCCGCAGTGTAAAAAAGACGATTACTGGGCAAATGTTGATATTGACCGAAGCACAAAACCTTTAACAATCAACTTCAAAACCGGTGAAAAGCCCACAAAATCGCTCGATTTGGTTGAAAAACTGCTTGATTCTATCAAAAATCAGCCTTTTATAAACAAAAATCAGCTGTATGTAGGCGGATTATCAATGGGCGGAATGGGAACTTACGAGATGCTTTACCGCAACCCGAATACTTTTGCGGCTGCTTTTGCGATTTGTGGCGCGGGAGATCCTGCGACTGCAAAAACATACGCAAA
Source organism: Leeuwenhoekiella sp. (assembly GCA_036961055.1). Classification (GTDB taxonomy): domain Bacteria; phylum Bacteroidota; class Bacteroidia; order Flavobacteriales; family Flavobacteriaceae; genus Leeuwenhoekiella. Next base: position 3,184 of record JBALXG010000048.1, read on the forward strand.
TAATACTCCGCTTTGGGTTTTTCACGGCGCGCAGGACGATGTTGTAAATCCGCAATATTCTGTAGATATGGTCACCGCTTTACTAGCCGCCGGTGCGCATCCTCGGTTCAATTTGTACGACACCGCAAATCATAACAGCTGGGATTCGGCTTTTGCTGAACCTGATTTTCTTTCCTGGCTTTTTTCGAAAACATTAAATCAATAACCATCATGAGAAAAACACTATTCTTCTGCTTTTTCATTTTTTGCAGCTTTTCATTTTCGGCTTTCAGTCAGGAAAAAACTATTCCTCTGGTTGAAAAACTTTTAGCAAAAATGACTTTGGAAGAAAAAATTGGTCAGCTTAATCTGGTAACTCCAGGCGGTGGCGTGGCAACCGGCTCTGTAGTTAGCGATAATGTTGAAGCTAAAATAAAAGCCGGAGAAGTGGGTGGAATGTTTGGTGTTGCCGGTCCCGATAAAATTAAAGTCGCACAGGATTTTGCGGTTAATCAAACCAGATTAAAAATACCACTCTTCTTTGGTTCTGATATTATTCACGGTTACAAAACAACATTTCCTATTCCGTTGGGACTTTCCAGCAGTTGGGATATGGATTTGATCAAAAGAACAGCACAGATCGCAGCCGTAGAAGCCACAGCAGACGGTATAAACTGGAACTTCTCGCCAATGGTAGACATTGCCCGCGATCCCCGCTGGGGTAGAATTGCCGAAGGTGCGGGTGAAGATCCTTTTCTGGGTTCTGCAATTGCAAAAGCAATGGTTACCGGTTATCAGGGAACAGATTTTACGCTTGACACAACTATGATTGCCTGTGTTAAGCATTTTGCGCTTTACGGTGCGGTAGAGGCTGGTCGGGATTATAATACGACAGACATGAGCCGCTTGTGTATGTTTAATGATTATTTACCGCCTTACAAAGCAGCGATAGATGCAGGCGTTGCGAGTGTGATGAGTTCATTTAATGATGTTGATGGCGTTCCCGCTTCCGGAAATAAATGGTTATTAACCGATTTATTAAGAGAAAGATGGGGTTTTGATGGTTTTGTAGTTTCAGATTATACGTCTGTAAATGAGATGATTGCTCACGGTATGGGCGATTTGCAGGCAGTTTCGGCTTTAGCATTAAATGCCGGTCTTGATATGGATATGGTGGGCGAAGGTTTTCTCACCACGCTTAAAAAATCTGTAGAAGAAGGTAAAGTTACCGAAGAAGCCATAACACAGGCGTGTCGCCGCATTCTGGAAGCCAAATATAAACTTGGCCTTTTTGATGATCCTTATAAATACATCGACGCAAAAAGACCAGAAAAAGATATTTTAACTGAAGCACATCGAGCCGTCGCCAGAAAAGCAGCAGCTCATTCTTTCGTTTTACTTAAAAATGACAACAACACGCTTCCGCTAAAGAAAACCGCAAAAATTGCGCTTATAGGTCCTTTGGCTAATAACAAAAATAACATGCTGGGAACTTGGGCGCCTACTGGTGATCCTCAGTTATCAATTCCTGTTTTCCAGGGTATTCAGCGTGTAGCTCCAGAAGCAGATTTGACTTATGCAGTTGGGGCTAATATTACTAATGACAGCGCTCTTGCCAAAAAAATAAATGTATTCGGAATGCGGGCAGAGATTAATAAGCGCTCACCGGAAGATTTATTACAGGAAGCAATTGCGACGACAAAAAATGTAGATGTGATTGTTGCGGTGGTGGGAGAGGCAACCGAAATGACCGGTGAAGCTGCCAGCCGTACAGACCTTACAATTCCAGAAAGTCAAAAAGTATTAATACGCGAATTAGTAAAAACAGGTAAACCCGTTGTACTGGTTTTAATGAGTGGCAGGCCGCTTGTAATTGAAGAAGAATTTGCTATGAATGTAAGCATTTTACAGGTTTGGCATCCCGGTATAGAAGCCGGTAATGCTGTGGCAGATGTGCTTTTTGGTGATTATAATCCTTCGGGAAAACTTACTGCGACCTGGCCTAGAAATGTGGGACAAATCCCCATATATTACAGTGAGAAAAACACAGGCCGCCCCGCTCCTACTGCCGAATTTGAAAAGTTTAAATCTAATTATCTTGATGTGCCCAACTCTCCATTATTACCTTTTGGCTATGGCTTGAGCTACACCACTTTTGAATATTCTAATCTCAAAATAGATAAAAATGAAATCGCTCAGGGCGAAAGCGTAACCGTAAATGTGACCGTAAAAAACACAGGGAATTATGACGGTGAGGAAGTTGTGCAACTTTATCTGCATGATATCGTTAGAAGTATTACGCCACCGTTGCGCCAGCTTAAAGGCTTTGAAAAAGTGTTTTTAAAGAAAGGAGAGAGCAAAACTGTGACTATAACTCTAAGTCCTGATGATCTGAAATTTTATAATAGTTCGCTGGATTTTGTATCAGAATCAGGCGATTTTGAGGTATTTTTAGGAGGTAATTCTAACGCAAAATTAAGAGCAGGTTTTCATTTAAAATCTTAAATTTATACATGACACGTATTCTCCTATTTTTACTACTAAGTACAACATTATCCTTTTCTGCATTTGCGCAGGAGCTTTATAAAGGACAGGTTTATGATGAGATCACAAAATCAACATTTACCTATTCAGATACACTGAAGCTGGATTTTTATACAGCAAAACAAGCCGCAGAAAATAATGACAGATCTTTAATTATTTTAGTTCACGGCGGCGGTTTTGAAGGTGGCACTCGTGATAATCCTCAGGAAGTTCAGTTTTCTACAACCATGGCGGCAAAAGGTTATGCGGTAGCTTCTATGAGTTATACGCTTACGCGAAAAGGAACAGCAACCGGTTTTGGCTGTAGTTGTCCCGCTTCAGAAAAAATAGCGACTTTTAAAGAAACCACTTCAGATATTTTAAAAGCAATAGATTATCTTAAAATTGCGGGAGATTTTGCTTTCGCCCATGATAAAATTGTTTTATTAGGAAGCAGCGCAGGAGCAGAAGGTGTTTTAAACACAGCTTATCTGGCAAATTATCCTGACTTTAAGGATCTTGCTTTTCAAAATTTAAAAATCGCGGCTGTTGTTTCTTTTTCGGGAGCCATGCTCGATGCGCGATATATAAGTGCAAATAACGCGGTGCCTGCATTTCTTATTCATGGTATTAAGGATAATCTGGTTCCTTATGCCAGCGCAGCACACCATTATTGCAGTCCGTCAGAATCTGGCTACCTGCAACTTGATGGCTCAAGTGTAATTGCAGAGCAGCTTAAAAAATTAAATTCATCTTATGTATTATTAACAGATCCCGAAGGCACACATGACTGGGCGGGAATTGGCTATAAATATGCAGATGAAATTGCACAATTCTTATCTGACGTTGTAATTAATAACGAGAAAGTACAAACCGAAAGAGAAGTCACTCCCTAAATAATTCTATAATTAGTCTTGAGTAAAAAGAAACTAATTGCCATAGTTAAAGCCAAAAACTCCTTCAGTTATCTCAGTAGCACCGTCTGTTCCTACATTAAATGAAAATGTACCACCCACAGATTTTTTACTAAAATTATGTGAGGTAATTTCAAGTGTACCAGAAGAAATAGCCTGAGGATTTCCGCCAGAATTATAAACAACCCTATACGCTCCTGATGAATTAGCGGCACTAAGAGCGTAAACACCTTTCTCAATATCAACAGGAAAATTAATTCTTATAATAGTACTTGGTGTGCTTCCATAACCTACAATTTCGCCATTGCTTTCAGTTGCACTTACGGCCTGCGGATTAAAATATGCCGAGTTAATTCTGCAATTAAAATTAGTTGAAACAGGATCATCTACTTCAAGAGGATCTGTAGAAGGTGAAATAGGTACTTTGTAAAAAACGCCTTTAGTAAAAACAACGTTTGTAGAATCATCACTGAATGAACCAGCTCTAAATCTAAATGTCCCGGTAATAGTACTATCTGCAATCCTGCTAACTATTATCTCACCTTCCCCATCATATATGGTACTAAAAACTTTACCCTTTGCATTATTATATTGTGCAGAACTGCTTTCATCTGCGCCCAGTGTAAAAGTGCCTTCATTATAATTTGAAATAGAAAGAGAGAGCTTCTCATCATTATTAGACCCAATAACCAGAACACCTTGATTAACTCGCTGAGCCCTGTTTACGGCAGATCTGTACAAAATCGTATCCCTTACGCCTTGTATAGCGGGCGAATTGTCCTGAATATCATCAGAACATGAAGCTAATAAAGCAAGCAAAAACAGAAATAATATCTTTTTCATAATTTTCATAAAGCAATAACAAAGTTAAGATAACATAAATTGTTTAACACATAGAAAATTATAGTATCTTTGCGCCCTTAATTAAATTATAACAGGGGTCGGGAACCCCAAAAATTAATTTTTATGCCTGTAAAGATAAGATTGCAAAGACACGGTAAAAAAGGAAAACCTTTTTACTGGTTAGTAGCGGCTGATACCCGTGCTAAAAGAGATGGTAAATTTCTTGAAAAGCTGGGTACATACAACCCAACTGCAAATCCTGCAATTATTGATATTGATGTAGACGCGTCTGTTGCGTGGTTACAAAAAGGTGCACAACCTACAGAAACAGCAAAAAGACTGCTTTCTTACAAAGGTGCATTACTTAAAAATCACCTTGTAGGAGGAGTACGCAAAGGAGCACTTACTGAAGAACAATTAGAAGAAAAATTTGCTGCCTGGTTAGACCAGAAACAGGGAATTGTAGATTCTAAAGTAGAAAATCTTTCTGAAGCTCAGAAAAAAGCAAAAGCTGACGCGCTTGCTGCTGAAAAAGCAGTAAATGAAGCACGTATCGCTGCTGCACAACCTGAGGAAGAAGTAGCCGCAGAAGACGCAAATGTTGAAGAACCAACTGCCGAAACTGAAGAAGCTCCTGCTGAAGAAGAGAAAAAAGAAAACGAAGCTTAATTTAAACCACGATGCGCAAAGAAGATTGTTTCTATCTAGGCAAAATCGTGAGAAAATTTAGTTTTAAGGGCGAGCTGCTTGCAAAACTGGAAACAGACGAACCCGAAGAGTACGAAGAAATGGAATCAGTTTTTGTTGAATTCAACGAAAATTTGGTTCCATTTTTTATTAAATCCTGCCAGCTTCATAAATCTACACTACTTCGCATAAATTTTGAAGATGTAGATACAGAAGAAGACGCAGAAGATCTTATAGGCGCGGCCCTTTACCTGCCTCTTGATATGCTTCCTAAACTTAAGGGCAACCAGTTTTACTTTCATGAAATCACCGGTTTTGCGGTTGAAGATGTAAATTATGGCCCGGTAGGAACTATAAAAAGTGTAAATGACACCACCTCACAAGCGCTTTTTGTTATTGAAAACAACGGGAAAGAAATTCTAATCCCTATAAACGATAAGTTTATAAAAGAGGTGAATCGCGATAAAAAACTTATCGTACTTGATGCCCCAGAGGGACTTATCGATCTCTATCTGGAATAAAGCGCTCTGCTTTACTTCTTCAACCCCAGGTCATTCTCCCTAAAATTAAAATTTCTTAAAAATTCTTTTATTACGAAAACGTTGTATTAAATATTTATCGTAAGTTTATTACCAGTGTTACGGGCGTTAGTAAATAATGCCAAAAATTGTTTAACCATCGTTCTAAAAACAGGTATAATATTGAGGCTGTCGCTTCTTTATTTTACCTGTTTTTTCTTTTAAAAATAGTAGATTTTCAGCTAGCTAATTTTATGCGAACCTTATTTGTAGATTTAATTTCAAGTTTAAGTTAGAGTTTTCCTCGTAAATCCATCCATAAAAATACTTTTTTTTACCTAACCCAGGACTCCCAGGATTATTCTTATCCTCACCTGTTGACGGCTGTTCAAAAATTGTATTATTTATTAAATAATTTCGGAATATATTAAAATCATATATGTGAAAACATAATATATCGCCGTCGCTTTTGGCTACAATTACACCTCCAAAAGAATCATATTCTCCAACCCAAGGTGTTTCGGAAGTCATTCCCATTGCAGCTTCAGTTAAAAACCGTTTTAATTTGTATTCATAGAGCTTTTGAACGCTATACTTATTATTATAAAAATTTAAAGGATCTTCATCTTCCAATATTTGGGCTATTTTTTTTAGTGAAGGTTCTCTATTACGCCATCTGAAATATAATGCCCAACCTATTATTTTTGGTAAATCTCCATCAACCATTTTAAGGTTTTTCCATAATTGATTGGATTGAATATCTTGAAAATCTAGAATAATTCCAGCTTTTTCTAGTTCTTGTATTCGATATGTCAATTTAGAAATTCTCTTAGGTGCCGAATATGTTCGCTTATTGAAATCTGTAATACTTTCACTTAACATATTCATGCCAGAATAAATAAAATTATTACCTGGACCTGTATTAAAAAGAGTTGAATTACCTCCTAAAAGAGATTTTATGCTAAAACCTAAATCTGTCTCATGTGCCAGTCTATGATCATAAACTCTTAATCTTATATCAGACTTAACTGATGAGTTGGCTTTTAACTTTTGAATTGCGGCATTTTCTAAAAAGCCAGCAACAGCCAAAATTTCAAATGAGTTTCCTTTTCCAGATGTTATTCCGTTATACAGCGTATTTGCAATATCCCTCAATTCAGAAAAAGTATATGAAGATATTAAAGTTTGCTGATTATTTTGAATACGATATAGGTTTACCTGGTTACCTCGATCGAATTCAAGAGAATAATCCTTCTCATCCTTATAGCCTTTTATAACCTTATAAAGGTTATTCGGATCCTTATCAAGATTGATATCTGATTGATATAATTGCCCGTCGGCTAAAAGTGAAATTAATACATACAATTCGCTCCATTCTCCTTTATTTCCTTTGAGCATAAGCTAGTGTTAATCGTTTTAATATTGCATTAGCCGTTGCCTGAATAGCTGGAACTGCTACTGAATTTCCAAATTGTTTATAGGCTTGCGCGTCTGAAACGACTATTTTGAAATTGTCAGGAAAACCCTGAAGTCTTGCCCATTCACGAGGTGTCATTTTTCTTATTCCTTCCCTATTTACTTCTCCTGTTATTTTCGTAATAGGCTTGAAATTTCTCAATCTGTCATCAAATAGAAGGTTTCTCTCTCTTCCCATGCCCCCGCAAACAACTGCGTTTGCTATTTCATTCTGCGCAATTATTTCATAGCCAAAACCATTGCCTTTATTTTTATGTCTTTCTTTATGCTTTTTTAATGTATTCAAATATGTTGTAGATAGATAATATTTAACTGAGACCTCTTCAGTTTCTAAAATATCCTTCAGAATACTATTCGTATTGGTTGGCTCTGGATATTTAAAATCATTTATTCCTAGATCCTTTCTAAATCCTACAATAAAAATTCTTTCCCTGTTTTGAGGAACACCAAATTCTTTAGCATTCAGAACTTGAGGTTCCGGCACATAATAATTTAAATCTTCTCTCAGAACATTTAATATTGTTGCTAACGTCTTCCCTTTGTCATGATTACGCAACCCTTTTACATTTTCTAAAAAAATTGCTTTAGGCTGTTTACTTTTAATAATCTCAGCAACATCAAAAAATAATGTCCCTCTTGTATCTTCAAACCCACCGCGTCTTCCCGCTATTGAAAAAGCCTGACACGGAAAGCCTGCACATAAAACATCAAAATTCTCTGGTATATAATTTTTAGTTTCTTGTTTGGTAATATCTCCGAATGGGATCTCCCCAAAATTCGCTTGATATGTTTTTTTTGAATATTTATCCCATTCACTTGTAAAAACACATTTTCCGCCCAAATTTTGCAGGGCTAATCTAAAACCTCCTATCCCAGCGAAGAGGT
>JBALXG010000490.1:0-2578 GCA_036961055.1 Leeuwenhoekiella sp.
ATGCTTATATAACTAATACAGCTGGTTGTGCGATTGTAACACCTTTTATACTTGAAGTAAGCAATATCGCAGGTAGAAATGCAATTTTACATGCTTGTGATACAAATCTCAATGGTTTGCAGGTTTTTGATCTTAATGATGCAGCTGGTCAACTATTAAATAATCAGGCTGGAAGCCCAAATATCGCCTTTTATGCTACAGAAAATGGCGCGCTTCTGGAAGATAATGCCGATTTAATTCCTCAAAATTACACAAATATAATTCCCTATAATCAGCTTGTTTTCGCACGTATTGAAAATAATAATGCGTGTTATGCGATAAGTGAAATTAATCTAACTATTGATCGTCTACCAGATTTTGAACTTATTGCCGAGATAGAATATTGTAATAATTTTTTTCCTGAAACCATTTTAGTCGAACCTGATTATAATTTAGAAAGCGATCAGGCCTATTCCTATAGATGGATGCCGGAAGGACAGGAAACGCCACAATTGAAAACAAATCTTGTAGGCACTCACACGCTTACCGTCACCAATACAACAACGGGATGTAGCTCTTCAAGAAGCATTGAAATTATAGGTAAAGACATTCCTACTATTACTAATATTGAGGTGACTGACGTCTCTGAAAATAATACCGCGACAATTCTTGCAAGTGGTAATGATATATACAGCTATTCTCTTGATTTTCTTGGCCCGTGGCAGGATAGCAATATTTTCACCCATTTGTCACCCGGATTTTACACCGCCTATGTCAAATCAAATTCTGGCTGCGGATTATCTTCTAAAGAATTCAGCGTTATAGGACACATGAAGTTTTTTACTCCTAATGGTGATGGTTATAATGATTATTGGCAAGTACAGGGTATAAATGACCAAATTCAGCCCAAAACCTTAATTTTCATCTTTAACCGGTTTGGTAAATTGGTAAAGCAATTAGATCCTAAATCACAAGGCTGGGATGGAAAGTACAATGGCAGATTATTACCTTCAGATGATTACTGGTTTCGTATAACACTAGAAGATGGTCGTGAGATAAAGTCACACTTCACTCTTAAAAGATAAAATAAAATCATCCTTCTTAATGACTCGTTAATTATGATATGCGCTTAATTATCAACTTTTAGCAGAACTTAAAATAGCTTATTTTTGCTAGAAAATATAGCGATTTGAAATTCAAGATTGTATCAGATTTTTTACCCACTGGAGATCAGCCAGGTGCCATTAAACAACTGGTATCCGGGCTTAATGCCGATGAAAAATATCAAACGCTACTTGGTGTAACCGGTAGTGGTAAAACTTTCACTGTTGCAAATGTGATTGAAGAAGTACAAAAGCCCACACTGGTACTTGCACATAACAAAACTCTGGCGGCTCAGCTTTATAGCGAGTTTAAGGCGTTTTTTCCTGAAAATGCTGTTGAATATTTTGTTTCCTATTATGATTATTATCAGCCTGAAGCTTATATCCCATCTTCTGGAACTTATATTGAAAAGGACTTATCTATTAATGAAGAGATTGAGAAAATGCGTCTTAGCACCACTTCCTCCTTACTTTCAGGTAGGCGGGATGTAATTGTTGTGGCATCTGTATCTTGTCTTTATGGTATTGGGAATCCTGTAGAATTTCAGAAAAATGTAGTTTCGGTTAAACAAGATGAAGTTATTTCGCGCACGCAACTTTTAAAACGTCTTGTACAAAGTTTATACAGTCGTACAGAAGCAGATTTTAACCGAGGTAATTTCAGAATAAAAGGAGATACTGTAGATATTTTTCCGGGTTACTCAGATAATGCGTATCGTATTCATTTTTTTGGTGACGAAATTGAAGAGATTGAATCTTTTGATGTGCAGACAAACGAAATTCTGGAAAAACATGATCGTCTTAAAATATTTCCGGCAAATATGTTTGTCACAAGTCCAGACAGATTACAAGGAGCCATTGATCAAATAGGTTTTGATCTTGTAAAGCAAACCGATTATTTTAAAGAAATAGGTAAGCATCTGGAAGCAAAACGCCTGGAAGAGCGAACTAATTTTGATCTTGAAATGATCAGAGAATTAGGATATTGTTCTGGTATTGAGAACTACTCCCGTTATCTAGACGGAAGAGAACCCGGCACACGTCCTTTCTGTTTACTAGATTATTTTCCCGATGATTTTTTAATGATTGTTGATGAAAGTCATGTTACTATCTCACAAGTTAGCGCCATGTATGGTGGTGACCGAAGCCGAAAAGAAAATCTTGTGGAATACGGTTTCAGATTACCTGCCGCAATGGACAATAGACCGTTAAAGTTTGAAGAATTTGAAGCTTTGCAAAATCAGGTCATTTATGTGAGCGCAACGCCGGCAGATTATGAATTGCAAAAATCAGAGGGGATTTATGTGGAACAAATCATAAGGCCTACCGGTTTGCTTGATCCGATTGTAGAAGTGCGCCCCAGCCTAAATCAAATAGACGATTTAATTGAAGAAATTCATAAACGCAATGAATTAGATGAGCGCACACTAGTAACGACGCTTACAAAAAGAATGGCCGAGGAATTGACAAAATACCTTACCAGAATCGATATACGC
>JBALXG010000491.1:0-2574 GCA_036961055.1 Leeuwenhoekiella sp.
TAGTTTCTGCGCCACCGCTAAGTTTAATATTTCCGCCGCTGCTAACTTCTGCTTTAATATTGCGCACCATTGCGTTTGCAGAAATACTTCCTCCGCTGGAAACATCAAAGCGTAGACGCTCGCCTTCAAGCTTGTCATTTACAAAAATATCTGCACCGCTACTCGCAGAGATATTCTCAAGTTCTCCTACATACGTAACAAGCACCTTTTTTGAAGTTGCACTTCCTATATTATGATTGTTTTTCGTTTTAATTTCTAATGTATTGCCTGAGACATAAACCTCTAAAATATCAAGTAGATTTTCATCCATTTTTGCAGTTACTGCTGTACTATTACCTTTTTGCAGGGTTACATCCCAGCCAGCAGCAGCATGTACATCTTTAAAAGACTCTGAAATATTGAGATCTTGTTCAATTACATTACCGTTACCGTTTTCCTGACCAAAATTGAGATCAAAGTGACAAGAGGTTAGAAGCAAAGCGAGAAAGGCTGTGACTAAAAATTTTACTAGAGTTGTCATAGTTTTTGATTTTGATGATTGTGAATAGTTTTTTATGGTTGATTGCTTTATTCTATTCTGGTTGTATCAAGTTGCATATTAAGCGTATCGGTTTGATCCTCCGGAAGCTTGATAGCATCTTTTTTTCGACTCAGTTGTTCGTCATAATCATAATTTTCTGGTGCATCATTACCTTCATACTCATTATATTGCCACTCACCAGAATCGTCTACTTCATTGTTACTTTTCTCAGGACATTCAGGGCAAAGCAGTGCGCCGTGATCCATAATTAAAAAATTACCTTCTGAGCCATTCTTTAAAAGATCTCCATATCTGCTGTCATTGCGGTGATAACTATATGTATTTTTATCTGCGATTAGTTTTGCACCTTCTGGTAAAAACAGGGTCACTTGAATTTCCTGATCCCTGTGCTTATCTTTTAAGGCGGTAGTGAAATAACCATTAAGTGTTAATGTGTTATTATCAAAATTATAATTATAATCAATATTTTGAGCCCTATTGCGAGCATCGTCATAACTGCGACCCTGAGAAGATTTTAAAATTTCTATTTGAGGTCGATTATCCTGACTTTCCTTTACAATGAGCCTGATATCCTGATTATAGATTACTTTTTGGTTGTTTTTATAATCAATTTTCCAGTTATTGCTATGGTGAAAGCTGTTTTCTCTTCCGGGAGCGCCTACCATTCTTACTTTTAAAGTATCAGAAGGTTGAATATTTAAAACTTCGGTCGTGCTTATCTCACCATCTACCGAAAAGGCTATTGCTTGTCTGATGCCGAGAACTAGGATACCAATGAATGCAATAAGCCAGATCCCTAATAAGGATAATTTTGCAATTCGGCTCATAGATTTCAGATTGTCGACTAGAATTTTTAAACCTAAATAGAATAAACAGAAAAATGGTATAGCTAACAAAAAAAAGCTCAACATAGAAATTAACCAGAGTGGCGCTTCAGTAATATTAACAAAGTCAATATACTCACTCAAATCACCATCCATAAAGCCTAATGTGCCTGCTGTAAAAAGTCCTATAAACAGACCAATAACTGTCAATGCGCCTACAATAATTAGGATTATTCCTATAAATTTGACGAATGCAGTAAGAAAAAATATGAGTATTTTACCTATTGTATTAAAGAAGCCGCCGGCACCTCTTCTGGCTTTATTACTGTATTTCTCGTAGTCTACATTTTTTACGGTGTCTGCAACATTGTCAAATCCCTCTTTTACCTTACGCTGGATATTGTCAATGTTAACGGGCTTTCCCCGCATTTCAAGTTTTTCAGTTGTGGTACGAGCTTCTGGTACAAAAATCCAAAAGGCGATGTAGATTATTACAAAACCACCCCAGGTGAATATGGTTAGTAACGTTAATGCCAGTCTTACCCAAACTGCATCTACACCCATATAATGACCTAACCCGGAGCAAATTCCGGCAATCCAGGAAGTTTCAGAATCACGATACAGTTTTTTAGGTGTGCGCTCGTGCATGGTTTTAGGTTCATCTTCAAAAATCTCATCATCAAGACGATAATCTTCTGGCTGACCCATTATTTCGATTACTTCATCAACTTCTTTCAGCCCAATTACTTGTCTTTCATTTTTAACTCTCTCACTAAATAATTCTGCTACGCGGGCTTCAATATCCTGAATAATCTCATCGCGCCCTTGTGAATCTGTAAATGAGCGTTTGATTGCATCCAGATATCGCTGAAGCTTGGCATAGGCATTTTCATCTATATGAAAAAAGAGGCCTGCGAGATTAATGTTTATTGTCTTATTCATTGTTCTTATTTTTTTGAAAGGTTACAAGATGTACAGCTTTTTGTAAATCGTCCCATGTGGTTGTCAATTCCTTTAAAAATAGTTTACCCGTTTCGGTCAAACCGTAGTATTTTCTTGGTGGTCCTGATGTTGATTCTTCCCAGCGATAATTGAGTAAACCAGCATTTTTCAGTCTAGTTAATAATGGGTACACTGTACCCTCAACAACTAGTAATTTCACATCTTTAAGCTGCGATAAGATTTCAGAAGTATATGCATCTCCATGTT
>JBALXG010000492.1:0-2558 GCA_036961055.1 Leeuwenhoekiella sp.
ATGGTAGGTTATGAAATGTTTGCCACACCGCAGCGAGATATTACAGCAGAGCAGGCTGCAAAAACATTAAGAGATTTACCTGAAGTTCATTATTCAAAAAAGTAGATAAAATCAAGTTGTTTTTATTGTTTTTTGGCCGATTTTAGGCTTAAAAAGGTTGGTTTTTTATATTCCTTCCTTCAATCAAGAAACATTTTAATCATTTATATTTTTCAATTAAATGATGTATGTATTCAGTTTTATCTGCATCTAAGGGAATTTTTGTTCCAGAAGAAAAGCTTTTGACAAATGGTGAAATATTTAAATCATCTTGATATTTTGAATATGTTGTCAAGGATTGTAAATAGGATTCTACTATACGTGATAAACTTATTTTCTTGTCTGCAGCATAAGCTTTAGCTTTTTCAATAATCTCCTGATTGAGTTTTAAGGCGAGTTTTGTATCCATAGCTCGATTTATACGTACGAATTTAATAAAAATACCCGTATCAGGAAACAACTCTATATTGAAAACCATCGCTTTACCCTTAAAAATCGGCAAATAACAGCTGATTTTTAGTCTGAAAATAAACTTCTAAGATCTAACTTTTTTCTCCCACTTCCAGGCAGAAGAAAGTGCGTCATCAAGTGTGCGCTCTGCTTTCCAGCCTAATTCGTTATTAGCTTTTGTAGTATCTGCATAAGCTGCGACCACATCACCTTCACGGCGGGCTACAATTTTATAAGGCAATTTGGTTTCTGAAACTTTTTCGAAGGAATGAATAACTTCCAGCACAGAACTTCCTGTTCCTGTACCAATGTTGAAAATCTCGTAATTTGACCGATTTTTACCTTCTATAAGGCGTTTTAGCGCAATTACATGAGCTTTTGCAAGATCAACAACATGAATATAATCCCGCACGCAAGTACCATCTTCGGTAGGATAATCATCACCAAAGACCGAAAGTTCGTCACGCAAACCTATCGCAGTTTGTGTAATAAAAGGAACCAGATTTTGCGGTACACCTAGCGGAAGTTCGCCAATATTGCCACTTTCATGAGCCCCTATAGGATTAAAATAACGCAAAGCAATCGCCTTTAAAGCTGAATTTATTTTACAGGTATCCTTGATAATTTCTTCCCCTATTTGCTTTGTATTTCCGTAAGGAGATTCAGCCGATTTTACAGGCGCATTTTCTGTTATGGGAAGTTCATCTGCCTGCCCGTAAACCGTACACGACGAACTAAAAATAAAATGACTTTCTGGTAAGCCAGATAATTCCTGAAGTATATAAATAAGCGTGCTTAGATTATTTTCATAATATAAAAGTGGTTCTTTAACGCTTTCGCCCACAGCCTTTGAAGCCGCGAAATGAATGACACCCGTTACATCTTTATTCAGTCTGAAAAAATCTTTAACTGCTTCTTTTTCGCGAAGGTCTATTTTAAAAAAGTCAGGTTTCTTACCAGAAATCGCTTCAATACCATCTAAAACCTCTAAAGAAGAATTTGACAAATTGTCGATAACAACAACTTCAAAACCTTCATTTTGAAGTTCTACTACTGTATGTGAACCTATATATCCTAAACCTCCTGTAACTAGTATTTTCATTTATTTTATTCTGAAAGTGTTTGTAATGTTTTATCAAGGTCAAAATTAGCCAGGGAATCTATGATCATATCTGGTCCAAATGCGTAATCCATTAAATTTTCCCGTTTAGACACTCCTGATAATGTCAATATGGTTTTGTAACCCATTTGTATTCCGCCCAGAATATCTGTATCCATTGTATCGCCTATCACAATTGTCTGATCTGTCATAAGGCCCAATTTTTTTCGCGCTGCACGCATCATCACTGGGCTTGGTTTTCCCACAGAAAACGCTTTTTTACCGGTGGCTTCTTCAACCATTTTAACGATTGCCTTAATCCCAAGATTTGCCCATCCTTTTTTCATAGGTGATGGATCGAGATTTGTAGCGATTAATTTTGCGCCGCCCAGCACCATATCTACAGCATTATTAGCCATTTCCAGTGTAAAATTTCGGCCTTCACCTATAACGACATAATCCGGATCCTGCGTAACCAGTGAGTATCCATTTTGATGTAAACTCGTTAATAGACCTCCTTCTCCTAAAACATAAGCGGTACCGTGAGGTTTTGTAAAACCCAGAAACCACCCTGTTGCCATTGCGCTGGTGTAAACATTTTCTTCTTTTATATGAATACCCATGGGGGTGAGTTTATTTACCACATCAAGTGAGCTACGCTGACTATTATTAGTCATAAATAGAAAAGGTATTTCTCGATCCTGCAAGGTTTTGATAAAAGTATCTGCCCCGGGAATTAGATCATTCCCACTATAGATAACACCGTCCATATCAATTAAAAAGCCCTTTTCCATATAAGAATATTTATTTAGCCAATAATAAGCGTAAAAATAACGCTTATTCCGCAATCGCAAGTTAATTAATTGTAATGTTTGTTACTTAAATTCTTTTTCATAAAAATGGGTAGCGTCATAAATTAACTCATCCATTTTTTTATTTTCAAAAGAAACTCTGTTTTCATCCCAATCAA
>JBALXG010000493.1:0-2556 GCA_036961055.1 Leeuwenhoekiella sp.
AGGCGCACGTTATCTCAGGAGTTTAACAACTATTGGTACGCAAATGATGCCGAAATTACCTCTTATGAATTACATCAAGCGCGTTATGGAGAAATGCGTGAAGGAAAGGCAGTTTTAATTTTTGTTACAGAACATTTTCTCAATGATGCGCAGGTAAAAGCAGATGAAGCTCATGACGATAATATCGCCGTTTTAAAGCTTAATAATGTAAAAAAATTCAACACTGGCATTTATCCTTATTCTATAATGACCAGCACATTTTTTCCGGTAGTTCAAAATAGACATGCTCTCAAAATTAGTAATAGTGTGCAGGAGTGGTGTGGGCAGGTGTACACACAACTTAACAGCAGAGAGAAATTTGAAATTACATCACATTCCTATTTTGAGGGTGAAGCAGATCAATCCTACAAGGTTGACAAAAACTTTCTTGAAGATGAATTATGGACGTTGTTACGAGTTAACCCAGAGGCGCTTCCTGTGGGCAATCAACAAGTAATTCCTTCAATAGAATTTACTCGTTTTACGCATACAGAATTAAAAGCTTTTCCTGCAAATATCAAAAAAACAGACACTACATATTCCATTCATTATCCTGATCTTCAGCGCACGTTAACGATTCAATTTGAAAAGCAATTTCCATATGCAATAAACGGTTGGGATGACACCTATAAAAGTGGCTCAAAAACCCTTACTTCTACAGCTTCAAAAATCAAAACACTTAAAACACCTTATTGGAAAGAGAACTCACAAAAATTCAGCACACTGCGTGATAGTCTGGGTCTCTAATTCCTGTTAAAGAACTTTTAATAAATGTGCCTTGCGGGTAATTTGGCTATATTTGGATGGAGAAGCCAAAAGATCCATTTTTCATGCAAAAATACCTGATTTTATATACTTTTTTACTGATTTTTTCGCTTGGCGCGAAAGCTCAACAACCAGATAAACCCACCTCAGCGCAGATTTTTGAAGACATCCAGAAATTAAATTTCTTGGGTTCTGTTTTATATGTTGGCGCACATCCTGATGATGAGAATACAGCGTTAATTTCATATTTATCAAATCAGATAAAAGCGCGAACTGGTTATTTATCATTAACGCGTGGTGATGGCGGTCAAAATCTTATAGGTCCGGAAATACGTGAATTACTCGGCGTAATACGTACACAAGAATTGCTGGGCGCACGCCGCATTGACGGTGGTGAGCAACGTTTTACCAGAGCAAATGATTTTGGTTTTTCAAAAAACCCTGAAGAAACGCTGGAATTCTGGGAAAAAGACGAGGTTTTAAGCGATGTGGTATGGGCAATACGCAATTTTGAACCAGATGTAATCATAAACCGTTTTGATCATAGAACACCGGGAACAACGCATGGCCATCACACAACTTCAGCAATGTTGAGCGTACAGGCTTTTGATCTTGTAAATGACCCGAGTCAATTTCCCGAACAATTAAAATACACGACGATTTGGCAACCAAAAAGGGAGTTTTTTAATACTTCCAGCTGGTTTTATAAAAATCAGGAAAAATTTGATGAAGCTAAAGCTAATCTCATTTCTATAGATGTGGGCTCATATTATCCCGCATTAGGATTAAGTAATACAGAAATTTCAGCTCTAAGCAGAAGTCAGCATAAATCGCAGGGTTTTGGTAATACAGGTTCTCGCGGAAGCCAGACCGAATATCTGGAGCTACTCAAGGGAGATTATCCTGATAACGGTAATCTTTTTGCAGGAATTGACACCAGCTGGAATCGCTTAAAAGGAGGCGCTCAAATAAATGAAATCCTTTCTGAAGTTGAAAAATCTTATAGCTTTACAAATCCGTCGGCAAGTCTACCCGCGCTTGTTACTGCTTATAATCTTATTCAAAATCTGGAAAATGAGCATTGGAAAACTATTAAAGCCGAAGAAATTAAAGCTATAATTAAAGCATGCGCCGGTCTCTATTTAGAAGCGACAACATCCCAACAGCTTGCAACAGATAATGAAAATATACAGATTTCAATTGAAGCTATAAACCGAAGCACTACGCAAATGAAGCTGCTTTCAGT
Source organism: Leeuwenhoekiella sp. (assembly GCA_036961055.1). Classification (GTDB taxonomy): domain Bacteria; phylum Bacteroidota; class Bacteroidia; order Flavobacteriales; family Flavobacteriaceae; genus Leeuwenhoekiella. The sequence goes on from JBALXG010000493.1 coordinate 2,051, forward strand.
TGATTTACAACCAAACGAAAAACTGGTAAAAGTTGACCAAAACCTCCTTTTTAATGAAGATTTTAAAACTTCGGCTGATTTAAATACGGGCGATGCAGCATTAACTACAGCATATTGGTTAACCGAAAAGGGTTCCGTGGGAATGTATAAAGTAGCAGATCAACAATTGCGTGGCTTACCGGAAACACCACATAAATTTAAAGCAGTTTTTAATGTTGAAATAAGCGGAGTTACAATTCCGTTTGCTTCAGAGCTTGTTTATAAATATAATGACAACGTAAAAGGTGAAGTTTATCAACCCTTTGATATTGTACCGCCGGTTTCCGCAGCTATAGAAGATCCTGTTATTATTTTCGCGACAGCGCAGCCTAAAACAATTGCGGTTAAAGTCACTGCCTACAAAGCCGGTTTAATAGCTCAGGTTTCGCTAAATCATGACCAAGGTTGGGAAATTTCGCCAGCTGAACAGGACATAGAAATAGCGCAAAAAGGAGAAAGCAAAACAC
>JBALXG010000494.1:0-2551 GCA_036961055.1 Leeuwenhoekiella sp.
TCCATCAAGTGTTAGTAATGAATTTGAAACTGCCTCTTTCGCATCATCGCTTATTGCAATGATATAAATATCAACATCTTCAATAGTATTGTATAAAGAAACACTTTGAGTATATTTTTTAAATTTTTCTAAAGATTTTAAATCTCTTCCTATTACCTGTTTTAATATAATATCAGGTTTGCCATAGAAACCTTTAGCTAAATGGTAAGCAACATTTCCGGTACCAATTATAGATATACTTATCACGTCTCAAAAGTACACAAATTTATAGGTTAGTTAAAGGCAGACAAACTCAATTGTATCCTTGAGTAATGGTCTTTTGTTTCGTATATTCGCGCCATTCAAAAATTGCTCTTCCCATTATGCAAAAACGTATTGCAGATTTCCTCTTTTCAACCCGGTTAATGGCATTTTTATTTATCGCATATGCAGTTGCGATGGCCACGGGAACATTTTTAGACGCAGGACAAGACACATCACCCACACCATTTACCAAGTACCATATATATCAGGCATGGTGGTTTGAACTTATTCATCTACTTTTTGTCATAAATTTTCTTGGTAATATTTGGCGATTTAAATTATGGCGCAAAGAGAAATGGACAACCTTATTATTTCATCTTGCCTTTATTTTAATAATTGTAGGCGCCGGAGTTACCAGATATATAGGTTCTGAAGGGGTAATGCCCATTAGAGAAGGGCAAACCGAAAATTCATTTTTAAGTGATCAAACATATTTAAGTGTTTTTATTGACGGTGATAAAGATGGAACGCCACAGCGCAGACCTTTAGAAAGAAAGATGCTTTTATCTAAAAGACTGGATAATAATTTTACCTGGAAGTCTGATTTTGCAGGAAAACCAGTAACGATAAGCTTTAGTAAATTTATTGATGGGGCAGAGGAAGGATTGATAGAAGATCCTGACGGACTTAACCAACTCAAAATTGTAGAAGCAGGCGACGGTGAGCGGCATGAGCATTATTTGCAGGAGGGACAGATAGCAAATATTCATAATGTGCTGTTTTCTTTTAATAAACCCACTGAAGGCGCTATTAATATCACTTATGATGGCAATAATTACCAGTTGAAGTCACCTTTTTCAGGAGCTGTAACGGTGATGGCAACCCAAGAAAATTATAATGTAATACAAGATTCTCTTCAGGAATTGAAATTGCGGTCTTTATATCAAATAGGAGAAATGCAATTTGTAATACCAGAGCCGGTTATTAAAGGTAAAAATGGAATTGTAGAGTCATTCCCTAAACAGAAAAATCAGGAAAACGCTCTTTTTGTAAACGTTAAAACCGAAGACGGTGAGGAAACCGTAGGACTTTTAGGTGGTAAAGGCTTTAACAATGAGATGAAGAGTATAGAAATAGGTGATTTAACCTTTCACTTAAAGTACGGGAGCAAAGCCATCCCTTTACCTTTTGCTATTAAGCTTGATGATTTTATTGCAAAAAGATATCCGGGAACAGAAAATGTATATTCCTCTTATGAAAGTGATATACAAGTAATTGACAGTCCTCAAGATCAATTTGATTATAAAATTTATATGAATCATGTTTTAGATCATCAAAAGTATAGATTTTTTCAGGCAAGTTTTGATCCAGATGAACTGGGAACTGTACTGTCAGTTAATCACGATTTCTGGGGCACGTGGATTACTTATATAGGTTACTTTGCCTTATACTTAGGTTTAATGCTTATTCTTTTTGATAAAGGAAGTCGTTTTGGCGATCTTAAGCGCAGACTTGATAAAGTAAAAGCAAAAAAAGCAGCCCTTAGTATTATACTTGTTCTTTTTGCGTTAAGCGGGAAAACCTATGCGCAGGAAGAAGAAGTTGTAGTTGAAAATGGTAATACTACAATAATCGAGTCTACTAATGATATTAATCAGAAAACAGACCAGCAAACTACTACAGAAGTTAATCATACACAGGCTACAACTGTTCAGATAGATTCTGTTTTATTATCTAATGCTGTAAATGCAGAGCACGCTGCTAAATTCGGAAAACTTGTTATTCAGGATGACAAAGGGCGTATGATGCCGGTAAATACTTTTGCAAGTCAGGTTTTGAGAAAATTGAGTCGTTCTGATACTTATAAGGGTATGAATGCAGATCAGGTTTTTCTCTCTATGGTAGAATCACCGGTTTTCTGGTACAATGTAGAGTTCATTTATCTAAAAAAGCAAAATGACAGTATACGTACCATTATAGGCGTACCAAGTGATAGGGAATATGTAAAAGCTATTGATTTCTTTGATGCTAATGGTCAATATAAGCTTACGCCTTACTTGCAAAATGCTTATCAGGATGAAGTGAAAAATAATTATGACAAGGATATTATAGATATTTCTGAACGTCTGGGCCTTTTGGATAGAGCTTTAAGTGGAGAAATACTCAAAATTTTCCCAAAACCTAGCGATCCTAATAATAAATGGTATTCTTATCCTGAATTGGGTACAGCCAATATTAAAGGGATGGATTCTGTTTATACTAAGCAAATCTTACCATTATACTTTAGTGCATTGCGTGAAGGAAAGAC
>JBALXG010000495.1:0-2551 GCA_036961055.1 Leeuwenhoekiella sp.
ATAAATAACGCTCCGTTTGCTGGAGACACGCTCGCAAGCGGAAGCGAACTACAGCTGGATATGGGTATTACGCAATTGTTTAAAGGTTCTGGAGATCCCATTCAGGTTAATGAAGTTAAACTTAATGATGCGTTTATAAATATAAAGGTTGATACTCTGGGAAATGCCAATTATGATATCACTAAAACAGATTCACTTGCTACGACAAACGATAAACCTATTGCAACTACAGAAGATGGCGACGGTTTTCAGTTTGATGTGCAACATTATGAACTGAATAATTCAAGGATTAATTATCTGGAAGAAAGCACAAAAACCTTTTTAAGGCTTACAGAAGTTAATCATTCTGGTACAGGCGATTTTTCGGCAGATGTTTCAACTTTAGAAACAGAAACTACAGCGCTGGCTTCTTTTGATCTTGACGGGGTGAATTATCTCAATGCAAATAAGCTTCAGCTTACGGCAGATATTGAGATGGATCTTAAAAATCAAAAATATACCTTTAAAGACAACGAGGCGATGATTAATCAGCTGCCGCTCGTTTTTCAGGGTTATGTTCAGATTAATGAAAACAATAATGATATTGATCTTTCTTTTAAAACACCATCAAGCGATTTTAAGAACTTTCTGGCCGTTATTCCGGAAGAATATGCTAAAAATCTTGACGGTGTAACTACCACCGGCGACTTTCGCGTAAGCGGAATTATTAAAGGTATTGTTGATGAAACACACATCCCTACACTTGATATTTCTATTTCTTCAAACAACGCGTCTTTTAAATATCCAGATTTGCCAAAAGCGGTTGAGGATATAATAATTGATGCTCAGATTAAAAATGAAACCGGGATTGTAGACGATACCTATTTGCGTCTGGGCAATGTGACTTTTAGAATTGATCAGGATAAATTTGCAGCAAGCGGCCGCATTGACAGATTAACTACAAACCCGCTGGTAGATCTTGCTTTAAAAGGAAGACTTAATCTTGCCAATTTAGAAAAAGCATATCCGCTGGAACTTGATCAGGATCTCAATGGGATTCTTGTTGTTGACATGACCACAAATTTTGATATGCAAAGTGTGGAGAAAGAGCAGTATCAAAATATTAAAAGTTCTGGTATGGCAAATCTTACTAACTTTAAATATACTTCGCCAGAATTGCCTAACGCGCTTACATTATCTGAAGCTGCCGTTAAGTTTAATACCAGCACAATTACGCTCGAAAAACTTCAGGGACAAACTGGCGAAACAGATCTGGCTGCAACAGGAAGTATTCAGAATTTAATCCCCTTTTTACTGTCAAAACAAGACTTAAAAGGGCGATTTTCGGTTAAATCTAATACTATAAATCTTGCAGATTTTAGCGTGGCAGAAACCACAAAAACTCCTGTTGAAGAAGACGGGAAAACCAAAGAAAAAGAAGCGGTAGTTGCAAATAGTGAAGCGATAAAAATACCTTCTTTTCTAGACGCAGGAATTGATTTTAGCGCCGGCAAAGTAATCTATGATAATATTACACTTACAAACGTAAAAGGTAATATTCTCATTGCAGATGAAACGGCAACGCTAAGCAATGTTACATCAAATGTTTTTGGTGGCAATATTGCTATTGACGGGAATGTAAGTACAAAAGGCGTTAAGCCCACATTTGCGATGAAACTCGATCTTAAATCAATAGATATAGGTCAGTCATTTGCAGGGATGGATTTACTACAGGGTATTGCGCCCATAGCACAAGCTTTACAGGGAAAACTTAATACAGATATACAACTTAAAGGAAATCTGAGCGACGATTTTACTCCTGTTTTGTCTTCACTTGCTGGTAATGCACTCGCAGAATTACTTACTGCGAAAGTAAACCCAGATAAAATGGCATTACTCAATACGCTTGATAGCAAGTTAGATTTTATCAACCTTAAGGATATTAATCTTAATGATCTTAAAACTCAGTTAAGTTTTGATAATGGAAATGTGGTAGTGAAGCCTTTTGATTTTGATGTAAAAGGTATAAAGGTAAATGTAAGCGGAAGCCATAGCCTTGAAAATATAATGAATTATAATCTTACGCTTGATGTGCCCGCGCGTCTTTTGGGAAGTAAAATAGGTGGTGCGTTAGCAAGTCTAAGTGCTACAGATCTTGATAAATACACTGTAGATTTGCCTATCTCACTTACAGGATCATTTAGTAGTCCGCAGGTGGGAATAAATACACAAATGGCTGTAAATAATCTTACCCAGCAAATAATTGCAACGCAAAAAGATAAGCTGAAGGAAGAAGGTACAAATAAAATTAAAGATGCTTTAGGCGGAATTTTAGGTAACGCTACAGGAAATAAAACCACTACAGATACAACAGCCACAGCACAAAAAGCTGATACAACAACTACAAAGAAAGAAGTTCAGGATGCGGTAAAAGGAATTTTAGGTGGAATTCTTGGGAAAAAGAAAAAAGTAGATACTACAAAAACTAACAATTAATTTCTGCCGAAGTTTAAGTTTAAATGTTTGGTTAAAAGAAAAGTGAACATAAAAAAACCTGAGACTGCGGTCTCAG
>JBALXG010000496.1:0-2546 GCA_036961055.1 Leeuwenhoekiella sp.
CAGGCAAGTGCTGATGAGCAAATGCTTACAACCACTCAACTGGAAGAAGCATTTTCTGAGTTTCCACATATCCTGGAAAATACCCTCAATTTACTCGATTTTTGTAGTATTTCATTCGATTTTTCAAAAGATAGAAAGCCTCAAAATCTTAAAACCGTTTACGGAACAGAAGATCTGGATTATCAAAAACTGGTTGATCTCTGTCAAAAAGGTCTTCCCGAACGCTACGACGAGATCACCTCACAAATTGAGCAACGTCTGGCTAAAGAACTTAAACTCATCAAGAGTCAGAATTTTGTTTCTTTCTTTATCATTAACTGGAAAATTATAGAATATGCGCGCAGTCAGGGCTACTTTTATGTAGGTCGCGGCAGTGGTGCGAATAGTATTGTCGCCTACTTACTACGCATTACTGATGTTGACCCTATAGAACTTGATCTCTATTTTGAGCGGTTTATGAACGAATTTAGAGTAAATCCACCCGATTTTGACATTGATTTTTCTACCTGGGATCGTGAAGATATTACCCGATTTATTTTTGAAATTTTTGGAAAAAACGGGCAAGCTGCATTGTTGGGATCGTATGTGACGTTTAAACACAGTGGTGCGGTGCGCGAACTGGCGAAGGTTTTTGGACTTCCCAAACATGAGATAGACAAGCTCAGTGATGGTAAATATGTATTTTCAGAGCTTGACGATCTTTCAAAACTTGTCCTTAAATATGCACTGCTTTTTAAAGACAGGCCTAATTATTTAAGCATTCACGCCGGCGGAATATTAATTTCAGATTTACCCATTCATTATTTTTCGGCTACACATTTACCGCCTAAAGATTTCCCCACCGTACAATTTGACATGCACATTGCAGAAGATGTAGGATTATTCAAATTTGATATTCTGGGCCAGCGCGGTTTAGGAAAAATAAAAGATGCGATCGCAATCATTAAAGAAAATAATCCAGAAGCTAAATTACTGGACATTCATAATGCAAAACCACTTTTTGAAAATCCTAAAATCAATGCTATGATCGCCCGCGCAGAATGCATAGGCTGTTTTTATGTAGAATCTCCCGCCATGCGCATGCTCCTGAGAAAACTGGGCGTTAACGATTATCTCACTTTAGTAGCCGCCAGTTCTATCATACGTCCAGGTGTTGCAAAAAGCGGAATGATGCGAGAATATATTTTGCGCCATAAAAGTGTGGAGCGACGTAAAGATGCGCATCCCATTCTGTGGGATATTATGCCAGATACGTATGGTATCATGGTATATCAGGAAGATGTCATTAAAGTTGCCCATCATTTTGCAAATTTAGATCTAGGAGAAGCAGATGTGCTGCGCCGCGGTATGAGTGGTAAATTTAGATCTCGTGAAGAATTTCAATTAGTAAAAGATAAATTTAAAGATAACTGTCGTACAAAAGGAGAGACTGAAGAAACAATAGATGATGTATGGCGGCAGATAGAAAGCTTTGGGGGTTACGCTTTCGCGAAAGGTCACTCGGCTTCATATGCTGTGGAAAGCTACCAGAGTTTATATCTTAAATGTTACTTTCCACTTGAGTATATGGTAGCCACTATCAATAACGGTGGTGGATTTTACAATGTAGAAACTTATGTGCATGAAGCAAAAATGCAAGGAGCGATTATACAACCCCCATGTATAAATCAAAGTGATATACAAACTACAATACAAAGCAAAACGATCTATTTAGGCTTTCAACACCTTGAAGGTTTAGAAAAAAAGACAATTATTAAAATAATCAATGCTCGCATTCACGGTTTTTTCCTTTCATTAAATGATTTTATAGAACGAGTTCCGCTAAGTATTGAGCAACTTGATATATTAATTCGTATCAACGCTTTTAGAAGTTTAGGGAAAGACAAGCGCACTTTGTTATGGGAAGCTTACTATAAAGAAAATACTATTCCTGAAAATGAAGCTCAGCAGTCATTTTTTAGGGTATCGATGAAAGATTTTACGCTACCTAAGTTTGAAATCACAAAGCTAGAAAATGCTTTTGACCAATTGGAACTTTTAGGCTTTCCACTTTACGATCCATTTATTTTATTAGAAAGTCTACCAGAAACGCAGTTAGTCAATAGTCAACTTTCTCTATATTTAAATGAAATTGTGGTTATCTATGGTTATTTGGTAACTGCTAAAAATACACGTACATCAAAAGGTGATCATATGTTTTTCGGAACATTTCTGGATCAGGAAGGACATTGGCTGGATACTGTACATTTTCCTCCTGTGGCAAAAAAATATCCATTTCAGGGAAAAGGAATTTATAAAATTACAGGAAAAGTAGTTGAAGAATTTGATTTTCTAACTGTAGAAGTAATCAAGCTTGAGCGTATGCCTTATGTGGCAGACCCGCGTTTTGATGCAACTTATAATCGAAAAGACGAGGAAGAACCAAAACCTATTATTTTATTACACTGATTCAGGACAATTTTTAGATCTTTTAGTCTGATTTTACTCAGAAAAAGGAAGGTTTTCGGGGGGATCTATTTGGTTTTTGACTGTTTTACAGTTTTGAG
>JBALXG010000497.1:0-2535 GCA_036961055.1 Leeuwenhoekiella sp.
CTGGTGATAGTCTCACCGGGATTATCTTCTTCTGGTTTTTCTATATTGGGATCTTCGTAATTATCACTCATAGCTGGTTAAGGATGGGGTTGTCCTCGATATTTTTCTTTATTCTAATTTCTATATTTTTAAACAGGATCTAGTTCTACTTTAAGATTATCTATAATAAAACGCTGCCTGTCTGGTGTATTTTTACCCATATAAAAAGACAGTAGTTCTTCTATAGACATAGCCTTATCAAGCATCACAGGAGCAAGACGCATGCTTTCACCAATAAAATGCTTGAATTCATCAGGAGATATTTCACCTAAACCTTTAAATCTTGTTATTTCAGGTTTACCTGTTAGTTTTTCCATAGCATCACGGCGTTCCTGCTCACTGTAGCAGTAAATGGTTTCTTTTTTATTGCGCACGCGAAATAAAGGCGTTTCTAGTATATAAAGGTGACCTTCCTTTATAAGTTCAGGAAAAAACTGAAGAAAAAATGTGATGAGCAATAACCTTATGTGCATACCATCAACGTCTGCATCTGTCGCAATTACAATATTGTTATATCGAAGATCTTCCATAGATTCTTCAATATTAAGAGCAGCTTGTAGCAAATTAAATTCTTCATTTTCATACACAATCTTTTTACTCATATTAAACGAGTTTAAAGGCTTTCCGCGTAAGCTAAAAACGGCTTGTGTATTCACATCTCTTGATTTAGTTATTGACCCGGAAGCCGAATCTCCTTCGGTTATAAACAGAGTGCTTTCCAGATAACGTTCTTTTTTACTTTCGGTTAAGTGTACTCTGCAATCGCGCAGCTTTTTATTGTGCAAACTGGCTTTTTTTGCCCGGTCTTTAGCCAACTTTCGTATTCCAGAAAGCTCTTTTCTTTCATGTTCTGCCTGCAGAATTTTACGCTGAAGTTTATCTGCTACTTCAGGATTTTTATGTAAAAAGTTGTCAAGATTTGTTTTAAGAAAATCATTTATATAAGTACGTACGGTTGGCAAGTCGCCGCCCATATCTGTAGAGCCCAATTTTGTTTTGGTCTGTGATTCAAAAACAGGTTCCATCACCTTAATACTTATCGCCGAAACTATAGATTTACGCACATCTGAAGCTTCGTAATTTTTACCATAAAACTCTCTAATTGTGCGTACTATAGATTCTCTAAAAGCAGATTGATGTGTTCCTCCCTGAGTTGTGTGCTGCCCATTAACAAAAGCATGATATTCCTCAGAATACTGTGTGCGGCTATGTGTGATAGCCACTTCAATATCTACGCCTTTTAGGTGGATAATTGGGTATAAACGGTCACTTTCTGCTATACTTTCAGATAAAAGATCTTTTAATCCGTTTTCTGAGAAAAACTTTTCGCCATTAAAAATGATTGTAAGACCCGGATTAAGATAGGTGTAAATCTTAAGCATTTTCTCTACATACTCATTTCTGTATTTATAGTTTTTAAAAATACCCTCATCTGGAATAAAAGTGACTTTCGTTCCTTTTCTTCTTGAAGTTTCTTCCAGAAATTCCTGGTCAGTAAGATTCCCTTGTTCAAATTCTGCAGCAGCAGACTTACCATCTCTTGACGATTCTACTCTAAAATATGAAGAAAGCGCGTTAACCGCCTTTGTACCTACACCATTAAGACCTACAGATTTTTTAAAAGCTCGAGAATCATATTTACCGCCGGTATTCATTTTTGATACCACATCAACGACTTTACCCAGTGGTATCCCACGACCATAATCGCGTACAATTACTTTATTATTTTGTATGCTTACTTCTATGCTTCTGCCGGCTCCCATTACATACTCGTCAATAGAATTATCGAGAACCTCTTTTAAAAGAATGTAAATACCGTCATCTGCACTTGAGCCGTCACCTAGCTTGCCAATATACATTCCGGGACGCATGCGGATGTGTTCTTTCCAGTCAAGGGAGCGAATGTTATCCTCAGTATATTGTGTTTCTTCAGCCATAAATTATTTGGGATGTTTGCTAATATAGGATTTCAATAGGGTTTATACATGCATGAAAAAGCAAAGTAATTAACAAATTTTAGGAAATCCTTGTTGAAAAACCTTGCTCGAGCTAAAATTTACTCATAAACAGACTTTTAGGTTTCAAATAACCAGTTCGCCATTAAGATCTGTAGAAAGCACATCGCTCATATAATCAAAGTAAGGTCGCAATAATTGATAATGACTCACTATTTTTTCTTTAAAATCTGAAGAAAGAACTTCCTCATCGCTAAAAGAATGATTTACATAAAATGATTTATTTTTTATAAGATCAATAGCTGGATGTTCTTTATCAAAACCTCTGGGCGCAGTTTTCACCTGATTTTCTTCATTAAAACCACCAAAAGCTTTTTTAAATTTTTTATCTGAAAGAATTGCGCGTATGTCTGAATCATCCATTTCAAATTCTTTGCGTATGCGCATAAGATCTGCAGGTTCCGGATTGAAAAAACCGCCCGCAAGTAGAGAATTTCCGGGTTCTATACGTAAATAATATCCACCGCGTTTTTCAGCTCCT
>JBALXG010000498.1:0-2526 GCA_036961055.1 Leeuwenhoekiella sp.
TTCTTTTGCATCATCAAAAAGTTCGCGCGCTTGTTCTCCCACAACATCATCTGTAAGAATATCTGGATATTTACCATGCAAATCCCAACTTCTAAAAAACGGAGACCAATCTATAAACTCAACCAACTTATTAAAGTCGATATCATTTATCACCTCAATACCTAATTTATTCGGTTTAAAAGGCTGAAAATCGACCCAGTTAAGTTTCCATTTATTTTCCCGCGCATCATCAAGAGAGAGATATTCTTTCTTTTTTCCGCGCTTTAAAAATTTCTCTCTAAAATCTGCATAATCAACTTTAACCCTGTCTTTATAAGCAGTTGCCGAAGCCGGATTTAATAAATCTCCCACAACAGTTACAGCGCGTGACGCATCATTTACATGCACTACGGCATTCTGATACTCAGGATCAATTTTTACCGCAGTATGCGCTTTACTTGTCGTCGCGCCACCTATTAATAAAGGAACTGTGAAATCCTGACGTTTCATTTCTCTAGCCAGAAAAACCATCTCATCCAGAGAAGGTGTTATTAATCCACTAAGACCAATTATATCAACATTATGTTCTTTCGCAGCAGCTATAATTTTTTCTGGCGGCACCATAACCCCAAGATCTACAATCTCATAATTGTTACAAGCTAAAACAACGCTCACAATATTTTTACCAATATCGTGAACATCACCTTTTACAGTCGCCATTAATATTTTGCCAGCCGAGTCTGAACTTGTATCACCTTCTTCCTTTGCGGCTTCAATGTATGGAAGGAGATAAGCAACCGCCCTTTTCATAACTCTTGCCGACTTCACTACCTGCGGAAGAAACATTTTCCCGCTACCAAAAAGATCACCTACGACATTCATTCCCGTCATTAAATGACCTTCTATAACTTCAATAGGTTTAACCGAAGCAAGGCGCGCTTCTTCAATATCTTCAAGAATATATTGATCGATTCCTTTTACCAGAGCACGTGTAATTCTGTTTTGTAAAGGCTCTTCTCTCCAGGAGAGATCAAGGGCTTTTTCTTTAGACGATCCTTTTACAGTTTCAGCAAGATCTAGTAAACGTTCTGTAGCATCTTCTCTTCTGTCTAGAATTACATCTTCAACATGATCAAGTAAATCCTTTGGAATATCATCATAAATTTCCAACATCGCGGGATTTACAATACCGATATTCATCCCCGCTTTTATGGCGTGATATAAAAATACGGAGTGCATAGCCTCACGCACTTTATCGTTTCCACGAAAACTAAACGAAACATTACTCACTCCACCACTCACACTGGCATACGGAAGATTTTTACGTACCCAGCGCGTAGCTTCTATAAAGTCGATCGCATTGCGGCGGTGCTCATCCATACCTGTTGCTACAGGAAAAATATTTAAGTCAAAAATTATATCCTCTGGCGGAAAATTGACCTTTTTAACCAGAATATCGTAGCTACGCTGCGTTATTTCAAGACGTCTTTCATAATTATCTGCCTGCCCTACTTCATCAAAAGCCAAAACAACAACAGCTGCTCCATAACGTTTAATGCTTTTAGCACGATCTATAAATTCCTTTTCACCTTCTTTTAAGCTGATTGAATTTACAACGCATTTGCCCTGTACAACCTGCAGACCTGCTTCAATGATTTCCCACTTAGAGCTGTCAATCATTATGGGAACACGTGAAATATCTGGCTCTGCTGCGATAAGATTTAAAAATCTAACCATCGCCTCTTTACCATCTATAAGACCATCGTCCATATTGATGTCTATGATCTGCGCTCCGCCTTCTACCTGATGACGAGCAACGGCAAGTGCTTCATCAAATTTTTCTTCCTTTATAAGTCGCAAGAACATACGTGATCCTGCCACGTTCGTGCGCTCACCTACGTTTACAAAATTGCTTTCTGGAGTTATAATTAGTGGCTCAAGACCGGCAAGCCTTAAATATCTTGGTTTTAAATCGTTCATTTATTTATAATGCAAAACAGTAGGAAATGGATCGTAAAAACGATGTAATAATTCCTTCCATTGTTGGTATTCTAATGATTTTCTAAATCCTTCTTCGTGATCTTCTAAAGTCTCCCAATTAACTAAAAGAATATATTGACCTTTTACTTCTAAACACCTTTTTAATTCATGTGACTTATAGCCTTTCATTGACGAAATAATGGAAGAAGCAATTCTGAAGTTTTCTTCAAACTTTTCTGAAAGTCCTTCTTTGATATTTAGCACAGCTACTTCTAATATCATATCAGGCAAGTTGATTTTGAACTAATTTACTTGGCTTATAATCTTTTGCCATAGTTGCAATCGCTTTTATATGTTCTGGAGTTGTGCCGCAACACCCGCCAATAATATTTATAAGGTTGCGCTCTAAATAGGTTTTTATTTGCTCTGCCATCTCTCGTGGGCTCTCATCATATTCACCAAAAGCATTAGGCAATCCCGCATTAGGATAAGCCGAAATAGCACATTCTGCCTGTTTTGAAACCACTTCAAGATAAGGTGTAAGTTGGTTTGCACCCAGCGCGCAGT
>JBALXG010000499.1:0-2525 GCA_036961055.1 Leeuwenhoekiella sp.
TCAAGTCAAATAAAAAGCTCATCAGTAATGATGGGCTTTTTTTATTTATACTGTAGAATATTTAACCAATGTCATTGATAGATTCTTTAATTCAACTGAACTACAGAAACCCGCATGCTAACGAAAGTAATTCAAACCACAGACTTTAATTAATAGTTTTACATATGTAAATGAAACATAAAGTAAATCTCTGCTGAGGTCACTAAAAAGAAACATTTATCATTTTTATCCCTCCATAGGGTTTAATTGCCCGAGGTTGTTGATTTACAACTACCAGATATTTAAAAAACCGCCTGTTTTAGGCAGTTTTTTGATGTTTTTAAGGAGTTTTTCGTCAACCTGAACAAGTTTCAGGTTCTCATAGACCATATATCAGTAATATAAGATCTTTCTGTTACAATAGCTATCGAAATAAATTCAGAATGAATGCTTTTAGATGGATTTTTACTTATTTAAGATTTTAAAAATGTCTTTTTTTAGTTGTTATCCTCTGGTTTAAAAGAATGTCGCTGCTCTTCGGTTACAGATGCGTTTAAGAGTTCATTAAAGGTACGTATCGTATTAAAATCACGCGTAATTTCGGTAGAAACAGCAATCCCGGAAATTCCAGTTTCTAAAAGATCTTTAACGTCGGCTGTGGTAATAGCACCAAAAGCAAGAATTGGCGTTTCAGTCTTTGAAGCTTCTGTAATTAAAGTATAACCGTTTAAGCCCAAAACCGGATTTTCAGCTTCCTGAGCCGATTTTTCAGCTTTAAATATACCCAGCCGAATATAATCTACTTCGCCGGCAAGTAATGTTTCACAATCCTGGAGTGTATTTGCCGTAGCGCCTATAATTTGCCAGCTGTATAAATTTTCTCTAACTGAAATAGGGGAGAGCGTCTTTGTTGATAAATGAACACCATCAGCTTTAATCTCTTTTGCCAGCGCATAATCATCGCTAAGCATTAAACGAGTTTGAAAATGAGAAGTGATTTTTCTGGCTTCTTTGGCCGAAGCTGTAATTTCATTTTCTGAAGCACCAGTTACACCTAAAATAACCAGCTCAATCCCGGCCGTACAGGCATTCTGAATATTAATCAAATGCTCTTCCGGTGAATTTCCCTGAGATATATAATGTAGTTTGGGGATGATCATGAGTTTGTTTTTTATGAATTAGCTATAAACATTTTTACAGCTCTCAAAGATACAGATGTTCTTGCTGTGCCTGTAACAAGCATGCAATAAATCATCCCCAAAATTTTATAATAAAATCGTAATTATTCAGCTTCAGTAAGAGAATCTGCCATGGCAAATTCTTCATTTTCGGCATTAGAAACCGGTACAGAATCTTTTAGTCTTGTAAATTCTTCAACACGTTCAGTATCTTCTTCTTCACCAGAGAAATAAGGAAACACATCCATAATAGGAGATTCTGAAACTGCCGGGATGCTGTATTCTCCCATGGTATCTTTCATCGTGCTTGTCGTATGTTCAAAAGCTTCTTTTACATCATTTGCCTGAACCAGAATATAAAGATTTGTTTTGCGCTCTTTCCCACTTTCTTCATCAAAGGCGATTAATGAAACCTTAGATTTAAACCAGCGGTCACAATTCTCAAAAGGGTGTATTTCGGCATAGTTTGCCACTTTTATATTTGTAATCCTTATTTCTTCACCTTCCATTAAATAGGCAGCCATTTCCTGTGTTATCCTGCTTTCGGCTTCAGTGTAGGAGATTGCATCTACTAAAAAAGGTTCGGTTTTTACCTTTTGTTTTCCAGACGCTTCATCAAATTTTCTATATTTTATTTTGCATTCATACCACGTTGCACTCATAATTTTTTGTTTTTAAGAATTTCAAAAATAGGGTTTAGCTCTAGGCGAAAGCTTCAAAAAACAGATAGATATTCACAATTTAGCGGAAGATTTTTTAGCGCTTTTAAAGTGAGCGAGTTATGGATTGTAATAAAGTGTGGCTATTGTAATTGAGGCTAAAATATTTATTGACTCTCTAATATAATCATTATATTACACCAATAGTATGATGATTATGGCAACAGTACGCAAAACGGTAACTTTTACCGAAAAGCAGGATAAATGGATAAAAGCACAAATTGAAGCTGGTGAATTCACTAACGACAGTGAGTATTTGAGAAATCTTGTACGTCAGGATCAAGCTAATCATGCTAAATTTCTTTCCCTTAAAAGTAAACTTGATGAAGGGCTTGCAAGTGGCACTGGCACCAAGTCGTTGCCGGAAATTATGAAAGAAGTTGAAACACGTATGCGAGAAGATGGGCGTTTATAACCTCTCCAAAAAAGCAGAAATTGATTTGGCGAAATGTACGAATTTGGAATCTATAAATTTGGACTGCTACAGGCACAAAAGTATTTCTTAGGCATGCACGATGTTTTTCAAGTTCTTGCTGAAAACCCTAATTTAGGCAGAGATGCATCAATGTTTATAGAAAATCTAAAAAGATTCACCTATCAAGCTCACACCATATTTTATCTTCCACAAGCAGAAGGCCTCATTATACTT
>JBALXG010000049.1:0-10884 GCA_036961055.1 Leeuwenhoekiella sp.
TATCTCTTGACGGGACCATCACCTTGTCACCGCCTGTAATTTGCTCGACCGCCACGTCTGCCATATCATAGCCAGGAGCAACAAGCCCATAAATCATATTATTATATAAAGCCGCTTCGCCTATCGCGAAAACCGACTCATCTGACGTTCTCATTGTGTTATTTACCCAGATACCACCACGATCTCCAACTTTTAATCCTGCATTTAGGGCGAGTTCATCTCTGGGACGAATACCTGCCGAAATAATAAGCATATCTACTTTAAGTTCAGTCTCATCGGCAAAATCCATGAGCTCAATATGCTCTTCTCCCACAATTTCTTTTGTGGCTTTACCTAAATGAATACCAATACCCAAGCTTTCTATTTTATGCTGAAGCATATCACTTGCAGCCTGATCAAGCTGCCGTGGCATAAGTCGCGGAGCAAACTCTACAACATGAGCCTCAAGACCAAGTTCTTTAGCAGCATTTGCAGCTTCAAGACCAAGAAGACCACCTCCTAAAACAGCAGCTCTGGTTTTACCCTGAAGCTTTATTTTAGACGCGTATGTTTTCATAGCATCCAGATCTTCTATAGTTCTATACACAAAAACCCCAGCCTTGTCTGATCCTTTTATAGGAGGAACAAAAGGAAAAGATCCCGTAGCAAGAACTAAGTAATCATACTCAAAAACCTGATGTTTATAGGTAATAACCTGCTTCTCATTGAGATTTATATGTGATATTAACTCTGATGTACGTAGTTCAATATCATGTTCTTCGTACCAGGTTCTTGGCGCCATAAGTAGTTCATCTGCAGATTTATCTGCAAAATATTCACTTAAATGTACACGATCATAAGCAGGACGAGGCTCTTCACCAAAAACAGTAATTGTATAGTCTCCCCTATTCTCCTTAGCAACTAGTTTCTCACAAAACTTATAGCCTACCATCCCGTTACCAACTACAATTATTCTTTTCATAACTACGTATTTAATAATTCAAATATACGTATTTATACTTAATATCAAATTTTTGGCTTTAAATTTTTATAAAATCTTCGTTAAAAAAGTCATTCTAAGTTTCACAATAGGAAAATAGCTATCTCTGCTATTATTTAAATTAATTCTAAATAAACTTGCTCAATTAAAATGGGAAATATATTTTTGCTTCACTATATTTAATCAATCTAAATAAACTAACATGCGTTACATATTACTCCTACTCACTTTTGCTATATCAAATTTCCTTTTCGCTCAACAAACCGGCACTATTTCCGGAAAAATAACAGATGACAACAACTCACCAATTCCATTTGCTAACATCTATTTAGTGACCCTAAAAAAAGGTACAGCCGCTAATGAAGATGGGGAATTTGTTTTAAGAAATATTCCTCAGGGTACGTGGGATATCACCGTTAGTGCTGTTGGTTATAAGTCAAAATCGTTAAAAATCGACCTCAATTCCGCAACACTGGAAGATTTGAATTTTTCGCTTGATATTGATAATGAACTTGATGAAGTAGAAGTTTTTGGTCGGCGTGATCAACATCCTGATAAAATTGAAGCGCTTACACGTTTGCCTTTAGAACCTTATGAACAGATACAAAGTATCTCTGTCATTTCAGATAAACTTATTCAGGATCAGGGAGCGCTTACTATTTCTGAAGCGACTAAAAATGTTCCCGGTGTTTATACTTTCGCCACTTATGGCAATAAAAGAGAGAGTATGTCTTCTCGTGGTTTCCGTGGGATTCCTATTCTAAAAAATGGCGTACGCGTGCATTCTGACTTTAGAGGAACAGGTATTCTCACAGATATGCAGGGTGTTGATAATATTCAGGTTTTAAAAGGTGCCGCTTCTATTACACAGGGTGTTGCTACAGATTTAGGTAGTCCCGGTGGAGTTATAAATATTGTTACCAAAACTCCTAAATATCGCTTTGGCGGAAGTGCTTCCTTACGTGTAGGCAGCTACGGGCAAGTGAGACCTACTTTTGATGTCTACGGACCAATAAATGAAAAAAAGACCTTGGCCTTTCGTATTGACGGAGCTCTGGAAAGAGCTGACAACTATAGATCTGGTATTTCGTCTGAAAGATTTTATATCAATCCTTCCTTACAATGGAAGCTTTCAAATAAAACTAAGCTGACTTTAGAAATGGATTATTTCGACGACAGTCGTACTCCAGATGTGGGTACCGTAAACCTCGCAGAAAACGATGTGAATGCTATTTATGACTTGCCACATGATGTATTCTTAGGATATAAAAATGATCGTTCTATCACAGAAAACACCACGTATGCCATTCGATTAGATCATGCTTTAACAGATAAATTGACCTTAAAAGGAGCTTTTTATAAGTCTCAACTAGATCTTGATGATAAAGGTGCAAGTATGGGTGATCCTATAGAAGAAGATGGTGTGCCGGTTTACAATATGCGCAACAGAGGTTATAGTAATTCTACACGTAGTGATAATAACAGCGTTATACAATTTGACCTGATAGGTGACGAACTTTATACAGGTTCTATTTTTCACACCTTTCAGGTAGGTTTTGACTACAGAAAGACAGATTATAGTACAGTAAGCCTTTCTGCAAATAATGTAGATATTGTTGATGTTTTTGGCACAAATTCAAATACTCTGCCAGACATTGAATTTGGTGCGGCAAGAACCGGTGGGGCGGAATCAAAATCTATTGGGTTTGTAGCTCAGGATGTAATTACATTTAATTCCTGGTTTAAAACCTTCTTAGGTTTGCGATACAGCTCGACTGAAACTATTCAGGATACCGAAAATGACAAGAGCGATGCTTTTAATCCGTTAGCAGGTGTGATATTTACTCCGCTTGAGAATGTAAATGTTTTCGTTTCTTATACAAATAGTTCTTATCCACGTTCTGCTTCGCGCTTAAGCGAAAACGGTGAAGAACTAGGTAATGAACGATACGACCAACTTGAAGCAGGTATAAAAACTAACTGGTTTAACAGCCGTTTACGCTTCAATCTTACTTTATTCAAAATAAATAATAAAGATATAAACCTTCCTGTTTATGACGAAAATTGGGTTGCAACCGGGTTTTATCAAAAAGGCGGTAATGATCAGCGCCAGGGTGTAGAAGTAGAATTAACCGGAAGATTACTTGATAATCTGGAGATTGTAACGGGTTACTCATATATAGATGCTCAGTATAAAGAGCATACTTCATATGTTTATGGATCCGCACCTTTAAATACGCCTAAGCATACATTTAATGTCTACGCAAATTATCATTTTCTGGGTAATCTTTCAGGATTGTCTCTGGGTGGTGGTGCATATTACACGGGTAAGAGACCTATAAACGACTGGTCATCTGGTCCTGTAACACATGAAGGTATTGTTCCTAATCAAAAACCATTTAACGTTGAAGCTTATACACTGGTTAACCTTCAGGCGGGTTATGAGTTCAACTCAAACTGGAATGTTAGATTACTGGTAAACAATTTATTTAATGAAATAGGTTATAACGCATACAGAACAAGTTATATTAATCAAACAGATCCCAGAACTTTTGCCGCTGTACTTAATTATAGATTCTAATCACTTAAAAAGATTTAATTCCCCGAGTCAAACCTCGGGGTTATTGATTTTGTAATACGCACAAAAGTTAGCATTTTAGCACAAAAATCGGCTGTAGTGAGCAATAATCGGTTTAGAATATAAATTATCTCAACATTTTCGCAATGAGTAAAAAGAAAAAATACACCTTTAAAAAGTTCATTAATGATGTTCATTTATGGTTAGGCTTGGGAAGTGGTATTATTTTATTTTTGGTATGCCTTAGCGGGACTATTCTCACTTTTGAAGAAGAGATAAAAGGTTTTTTTGCAGATGAAATGGAGGTTACTCCTACTGCTGAAACCATTAGCATAGAAAATCTCACAGATAAGCTTAAACAAGAAGGAAGTGTGGCCAGCGTTACAATTAGTGACGCTGCTGACACTCCTTATGAGTTTAGGGTAAAAACTTCGCCGCAGGATAGAAGAGGTACTCCCTATTTTGTTGATCAATACACTGGTAAAATTCAGGCTGCAGAAAAATCTTCGCTTGATGGATTTTTCATGACGATGTTTAGAATGCACCGCTGGTTGTTATTTGATTCTAGTATAGGCAGACCTATTGTAGGAATCGCTACTTTATTTTTCTTCTTTATCGCAGTTACCGGCGTTGTTCTCTGGTGGCCTAAAAAATTTAAATGGAAAAGCATAAAACCCGGATTAAAAATTAAATTTTCCGCAAATTGGAAACGTATAAATCATGATCTGCACAATACACTTGGTTTCTATGCCTGCATTTTTTTAATCATTATGTCACTTACCGGCCTATGCTGGTCATTCGCCTGGTATCGGGATGCCGGTACCGCAGTTCTAGGAGCACAAATATTTGGTAATCGCGGCGAAGGGCCAAAAATTGAATCAACTCTCGATAAAAACGCAACTTCCTTATCTTTTGACCAACTTCTTAAGGTCGTTGATCGCGAACTTAATTATCCCGGTAAAACGACACTTAATTTGCCTTCCGGCGAAAATGAGCCCATTAACGTGCGTAAAATAAATACCTCAAGTTGGTCGCCGGTAATAGCAGATCAACTGGTTCTTTCTCAGGGTGGCAAAGTTTTACACAAAGAAATTTTTAGAGATAAGCCTGTAAATGTTCAGATTGCTTCACTTATCAGGCCTATTCACACCGGGCAGATTTATGGAACCTTCTCTAAAATAATTTATTTCCTAGCCTGTCTTATTACTACTAGTTTACCCATAACAGGCACTATTATTTGGCTCAATAAAATGAAAAAAAAGAATAAGAAACAAAATAAAAAAGCCTCTGCAACTGCAGTATAAATGGCCTGATTTTTTATTCTACTTTCCTGTTTTAAAAACTTCTAATTTTTCACTAACTTCCTATGCAAAAGAAACTTATGGAAAACAGGAGATCATTTATAAAGAAATCTGGAATATTTGTAGCTGCATCTACATTACCATTTCCCAATATTTTGTTCAGTGAAACAAAAGAAAAATTAGGTATTGCCTTATTGGGTTTAGGAGGTTATAGCAGCGGGCAATTAGCTCCAGCACTTCAGTTAACAGAGCATTGTGAGCTTAAAGGAATTATAACTGGTAGCCCTGAAAAAATTCCAGTTTGGCAGAAAAAATATAACATCAAAGATTCAAACGTTTACAATTATGACAATATGCATACAATTGCAGACAATGATGAGATTGATGTTATTTATGTAGTTACTCCTACTTTTTTACACGAAAAATATGCGGTCATGGCTGCCAATACGGGTAAGCACGTATGGTGTGAAAAACCAATGGCAATCACTGCCACCGAATGCCAGAATATAATTACAGCCTGTAAGAAAAACAGAGTAAAGCTGGCTATAGGCTATAGAATGCAACATGAGCCTGTTACTCAAACTATAATAAAATGGGCAGATACAAAACCTTATGGTAACATAAAAAGTGTAAAAACAGAGGCCGGTTTTAGAATAGGTCAAAGTGGTGGCTGGCGGCTTGATGGTGCAAAGGGTGGTGGCGCTATGTACGATATGGGTGTGTACCCGCTTAATGCGACAAGGTATAGTACAGGTCTTGAGCCCATTTCTGTTTCCGCAAGACATGAAACTGAAAGAAAAGATTTATTTCTTAATAATGCCCATGAGATCACCTATTTTAACTTAGAATTCCCTCACGGAATTAAAGCTGATTGCCGCGTTACTTATGCTGATTCTGTAAACTATCTTGATGTGAAATGTGAGAATGGAAGTTATAAACTTGAGCCTTTCTCGAGTTATAATGGTGTAAAAGGTAAGACCACAGATGGCAAGGTTTTAAAAGCATTTAAAGGTAATGAGCAGGCAAAACAGATGGATGCTGACGCGCTTTCAGTTATGCAGAGTACGGCACTGCTGGTTCCGGGAGAAGAAGGTATGCGCGATATACGTATTGTTGAAGCAATTTATAAATCTGCAAGTAATAATTCAGAAGTTATAAACTTATAATTTATCTGAACTTAAAAATATCTTTTCATGTGCTCGTTATCCATAAGAAAACCCAGATCATGCACGTTTTGATCGGTTGGCGCCAGAGAAAACTTTTTAGTGGTCGTATTAAAACAAAACTCATAATACTCTAGATCAGATTCTCCTTCAGAAAATAATGCATGCGACAAAAGCACCTTAGTAAGTGCTTTCCTAAAATCATACTCTATCTTTAAAAGTTCCTGAACTCTTATACTATCTGCTGAAACATCGGGGGTCCAATGAATTCTCATTGATAAATATTACGATTGACGGCAAAAGTACTTTCTTTTTTTATTTTAACAAATTGTTAAGTAAACTTAAATTCAATATTAATTAATCGCATCTTCTTTTTCAATCGTTTCGCTGTCGTAAACCCATTTTGACAACCCACCATCAAGGTCATAAATTTCCTGAAAACCAGATTCCATCATAATTTGTGCACACTTTGAACTGCGGCCACCTTTTTGACAATAAACCACAATGGGCTTTGTTTTGTCTAAGGTTGCAATTTTTTCTTTAAAATTTTCGTCAAAAACAATGTTTTGGGCATCTTTAATATGTCCAGATTCAAATTCTGGTTTAGTGCGTACATCTACTACCTGTACCTCATCTAACTTCATAAGCTCCTTCATTTCTGAAACTGAAACTACTTCTAAAGTATTATCTTTTTTAGGTTTATTAGCACATGAATATACGGTAGCCATAAAAAGAAATAGGGCAGCACAGGCCGCAAATAGGTTAAAGTTTTTTTTCATAATAATTTTTTTAATCTTCTGAATATGCTACATCTCCATCCCATTCATTAAAACCACCAACTAAATTATAAGTATTACTAAATCCCAATTGATCCATAATTTGACAAGCCTGGCCACTTCTGTTTCCTGAACGGCAGTATATATAATAGTTTTTAGATTTATCAAGTTTTTGAACTTCGTCTATAAAACCCTGGCCTTTGTATATATCTAAATGTTTTGAATTTCCTATTATTCCTCCATCTACCTCTTCCTGAGTTCGTACATCAAGAATCACCGCGTCTTTATCTTCAGCAATAGTTTTTTCCCATTGTTCCTGAGTGATATTTTTCATTTTAAATCTCTATTTATGGTTAGTATTTTTGGTAAAAATTTGGCCTTAGTACAATTAAATTACATGTATTTTAACTTTGTAGTTAATTTTAGTAAAGCCTTACAAAACTATTAATTTAACCTGACTATAAGGTATAAAAAAATCCGAAGTATTTTCTTCGGATTTCTAGTCTTAATTTAAGTGATATTACGCTTTTATAGAGCAGCCTATAGCTTTTGTAGTCTCAACCGGCACAGGATCTCCTTTTATAAGAGCCTCTACAGCTTCTTCTACAAACTTTTTATCTACATTATCTATATCTCTGGCACTATCATCAATCGCTCCTATATATTTTACAATATACGCGTCGTTCTCTTTGTGAAGTATATAAACATGAGGTGTTTTAGTTGCTCCATATTGAGCAAAAACTTCGTGCTCGTCGTCATATAAATAAGGAAAGCTATAACCCTTTGCTTTAGCTTTTTTTTGCATTGCAGAAAAACTATCACCTGGTTGCATAGAAGGATTATTCGGGTTTATGGCAATCACAGGATAGCCTTGTGATGCAAATTTTTTATCTAAAGCAATTATTCTTGACTCATTTGCCTGTGCAAAAGGGCAGGTATTGCATGTGAAAATTACTATAAAACCTTTTGCGGAATTATAATCTGAAAGAGAAACCATTTTACCGTCTATGTTTTTCAGGCTAAAGTCAGTTGCTTCATCCCCTATTTCATATCCGTCTGGTGCAACTTCAAAATTTTCAACAGCAAATGCTGAAATTATGATTAAAAAAGCAACAGCGGTAAGCACTTTCAACATTTTCATAACCTAAACCTTAATCTAATCTCTAAAAAATCAATTAATAAAATCTTCTACTTCTGCTTTTAATTCGTCATACGTAAAAGACTGCTCGTAAAATTTGCGGCGCCCGCCTTTGTAAATTAATGTAGCTGGTATAGCACCGCTCCAGGTAGAATCTACCTTGGGGATCCAGTCGTTACCTTTAGGATCATCTAAAAGTACAACCTGCGCCTTAACCTTCTTATTCTTTAAAAAAGGTTTTACCCTTGTTTCAAGTTGTTTAGGGAAATCTAAACTTACAAAAAGTAATGCCAACTCCTCCTCTGAATATTCTTTATTAATTTTTTGAAAAGAAGGCATTTCTTCTATACAAGGTTTACACCAGGTAGCCCAGAAATTTATAACATGAACCTTGTCATCATCCTGAAATAGAAATTTTTGAAACTCCTCAAATGTATACATAGGTACATCCTGAGAAATTGAAGAACTATCTATTACTATAAAATCAGATTTTGTAGCTGCTAAAGCCGATATTTTGGCATTTTGACCTGATTTTTCCTTTTTACAAGAAGAAAATAACATTACGGTAAATAAAACCAATAGGAAACGAAATTGCATCAAAAACTAATTTTTTGCAATATTAAGAATAACATTTTCATGTATTTACGATTTAAGAATACTATAACACAATAGTACACAGACAGCCTACCATCGTTTAAATATAGATTAAATGTTAAAAAATCAAAAATATATTACCACACCAGGAAAATAACATACATTTGTACATACAAATATTGTATATACCGATATGGAAATAGAAAAAGTTATAAAAAACAGTGTGCCCATGAATCTTCCAGTTAAGACGGTGATCAATTTAATGTATACAACTCGTGTTCTTGAAGAAGCAATGGCCACTACTTTAAAAGAATTTGATCTTACTACTCAGCAATTTAATGTGCTGCGTATTTTAAGAGGTCAAAAGGGAAATCCGGCAAGTTTATCTTGCATACAAGAACGTATGGTAGATAAAAATAGCAACACTACAAGGCTTGTAGATAAGCTTATTGTAAAATCATTTGCAGAGAGAAGAATTTGCCCACACAACAGAAGACAAGTAGAAATAATTATTACAGAACAAGGTCTCACATTGCTTAAAAAACTTGATCCTGTAACTGAATCGCTTAATAAAGAATTACTCCATAATTTAAGTGATGCAGAACTTGAACAATTAAATAACTTATTAAATAAACTTAGAAATGATGACTAATTATATTGACGCTTTAAAGTGGCGATATGCTACCAAAAAATTTGATTCTTCAAAAAAAGTATCTGCTGAAGATATTGAACATTTAAAAGAAGTGATGCAACTCTCTGCATCCTCATATGGTTTGCAACCTTATAAAATCTTCATCGTAGAAGATGAACAAATAAGACAGCAACTGCTTCCTGCTGCCTTTAATCAAAGTCAAATAGTTGATGCTTCTCATCTCATTGTAATTGCCAATAAAGTGAACTTTGAAGGTGAAATTATAGATACTTATGTTGATAATATTAGCACTACCAGAGATCTTGATAGAACAGAGTTAAACGGAATGGCAGATTATATGAAGACTAACATTCTCAAACTTTCTGCCGAGCAAAAAGCTAATTGGACCGCAAAACAAACCTATATCGTTTTGGGAAATCTTCTCTCAGCAGCAGCTCATCTTAAAATTGACACCTGCCCTATGGAAGGTTTTAATGCCGAAGCATTTAATGAAATATTGGGCTTAGACAAACAAAACTACAATGCTTCAGTTATAATTTCTATAGGTTATCGCAGCGTAGAAGATAAAACACAAGGTTTAGCAAAAGTGAGACGCGCTAAAGATGATCTTTTTCAGACAATCTAATTTTTTTTTCAACCATAACACTTGTAGATACAATAATTCTTAAATCATGAAAAATTCAGTTAAATCAGTATTAATACTAGCAGTAGCCTTTGGCACTGCATCATTCACAAACATTATGACAGATAAAGTAGAAATTAAAGAAAGTTCAGTTAAATGGGAAGGTAAAAAAGTTGCCGGAAAACATAACGGAACCATTAACCTGAAAGAAGGTTATTTTGAAATGGAAAATAACGAGATTACAGGTGGCAAATTTGTAATTGATATGACAAGCATAATCACGACAGATTTGACAGGTGAGAGCAAAGGTCAATTAGAAGGTCACTTAAAAAGCGATGACTTCTTTGGCGTTGAATCTTATCCTGATGCTACATTAGTAATTACTAAAACCACAAAAACAAGTGCAGGATATTCTGTAACTGGTGATCTTACTATTAAAGAAACAACAGAACCAGTTTCTTTTGATCTTGCAGTAAATGGTAATACAGCTTCTACCGAATTAACTATAGATCGTTCTAAGTATAATGTACGTTACGGTTCTGGTAGCTTCTTTGATAATTTAGGAGATAAAACCATTTATGATAACTTCACTTTAGCTATCGATTTAAAATTCTAAAAATTCTTTTTCATAATCCTGATAAATAGTTTGTCTTTTACACATCTATTTCTATCTTTGAAGTTCAGATTATGAAAAACAGAACAATAAATACCTGGTGGTGGATCTCGCAACAGTAATGTCGTGATTGATACCTTGTATTTATAACCATATAAAAAGGCTTGTCATCACGACAAGCCTTTTTCGTTTTTGATTAAATAGCAAATTTTAGAATGATTGCAACATGAAGTACCAGCTTAAAACCTTTAGTAAAAAATTACTTGCAGATACGCTCACCCCAGTATCGGTTTATTTGCGTTTACGCGATAAATTCCCTAATAGTTTATTGCTTGAAAGCAGCGATTATCATGCAAATGACAACAGTTTTAGTTATATATGCTGCAACCCGATCGCTTCTATAAAAGTTGAAAACGAAAAAATAAAACAACAATTCCCTGACGGAAAGACATCTGAAGTCAACATAGA
>JBALXG010000004.1:0-18897 GCA_036961055.1 Leeuwenhoekiella sp.
CATTGCTGAAATTAAAATGCTTGAAGCAAAATATAATTATGAGCAGGCAAACTCACAGGCGAAAGCCGCTTACCAAAATTTAGAACATACCCGAATTATAGCTCCATTTAGCGGATTTGTGGGTTCTAAAAACCTATCATCTGGTGATCTGGCAAATCCCGGACAAATCGTATTACAACTACTGGATATTACTACTGTAAAAGCCAGTGTAACCATACCTAATGATGAAATTAATAAATACAAAAAAGGAGATTCTGCTATAATCACTGTAGACTCTTTTAAAAATGAAAAATTTGAAGGTTTTGTAGATGAGGTTTCTGTAATATCAAACCCGGGTAATCCTGCTTATGCTTTAAAAGTAAATATTCCTAACCCAGATCGCCAACTTAAACCCGGTATGGTCTGTAACGTTTATTTAGCTAATGCTTCAACAGCTAAGCCAATTCTTATTGTACCGGTGCAAAGCATTCAGGTTGATGAAAAAGGAAATCATTTTGCCTATATAGCTAATGATTCTGGTACAGCCACTCGTAAAGAAGTTACAACTGGCACTTTATATAAAAATGGTATTGAAGTTAGTAGTGGTCTTCAAAATGGTGATAAACTTATTATAAGTGGTTATCATAAACTTACCGATGGCACCCCTATATCAATCGTAGAATAAAGATTCTATCACATTTAGTTATGAAAAATAAAATAAGTGCAATAGAGTGGTCTATGAAGTATAAGGCCATTCCGCTTTCGTTAGGTTTTGTCCTGGTTCTTGTAGGCTTCTATGCCCTATTTAATATGCCTCGTAATGAATTTCCAGACTTTACGGTAAGACAAGGGCTAATTATGGGATCATATCCCGGCGCATCAACCCAGCAGGTAGAAGAACAATTGACCAATAAAGTAGAAGAATATCTTTTTAGCTTTAATGAAGTAAATAAAACCAAAACATATTCCTATTCACTAGACGGGATGATGTACATCTATGTAGAAGTAGATGATCGCATCAACCGTAGGGCTACTCAGGAATTCTGGAATAAGCTGAAAAGCGGAATATTGATTTTTCAACAAACAGATCTCCCTAAAGAAGTTAGAGGTATAATGGTAAATAGTGACTTTGGCAGCACAGCCGCTGTTATTCTTGCTGTAGAATCAAAAACAAGGCCGTATAAAGACCTCAAAGAACATGTAACCGATATTGAAGACAATCTGCGCCAGATTGATGACATGGCTAAAATTAGTCATTCAGGAGATGTTGCTCAACAAATAAGTATTTATATAGATAATGATAAGCTTGCCCAATATGGTATAAGTGCAGGCAGTCTTATGCAACAATTACAGAATGAAGGAGCAATTGCTGCAGCCGGCGTTTTAGAAGGAGATTTAATAGACAGGCCAATACACATAACAGATTTCTTTAAAACAGAAAGTGACCTGGCCCGCCAGATCATACGTAAGGATGGCGATAATATAATTCGATTAAGAGATGTGGCGACTATAAAAAAAGAGTATACCACGCCAGATTCTTATGTAACCGTAAATGGTACTAAATGTATCATTATCACTATGGAAATGGCTACAGGTAAAAACATTGTTCATTTTGGTGAAAAAGTAAATGAAAAACTCAGAGCTATTGAAGAAAACCTGCCTGCAGATATAAAAATTACAAACTTAGCAGATCAACCTGAAGTGGTAGCTACATCTATAAGCCATTTCATGAAAGAGTTTGGCTTTGCCTTAATTGGGGTGATAATTGTTGCCCTGCTCCTATTGCCATTTAGAATTGCTTCTGTTGCGGCTGGTACGATCCCTATTACTATCGCTGCAACTTTAGCGATTTTATACATCTGCGGTATAGAATTAAATACGGTAACTCTGGCTGCGCTTATAATTGTACTGGGCATAGTAGTAGATGATCCTATTGTCGTCATAGATAATCATGTAGAAAAATTAGATCATGGGCAATCTGTTTGGGATGCGGCAAAGAACAGTGCAAAAGAGCTTTTCCCGTCAGTTTTTACGGCCACATTGGCGATTTCTGCTACCTTTTTGCCACTTGTCTTTTTTATGGAGGGCATTGCTTCAGATTTTATTAGCGCTTTCCCTTACACAATTATGATAGCTTTGTTTCTCTCGCTTCTTATTTCCATTTTAATAGTGCCTTTTTTCAATACGATCTTTATTAAAAAAGGTCTTCATAAAGAGGAGAAAACTGATGATAAAAAGTCGTTTTTAGACCATTTACAGGGGTTTTTTAATAAGCGTATTACTTCGGCATTTAAAAAATATAAACTCACATTATTCCTGGGAGCAGCATCTATTGTATTAGGAATAATATTAATGGGATTTATTTCACAGCAATTATTTCCAAAAGTAGAACGTGACCAGTTTGCCATTGAAATATCTCTGGCTAAAGGATATAATCTTTCTCAAACTGACAGTGTTGTCAAAAAAGTTGAAAAGATCTTATCTAAAGATGAACGCATAGTTTCATACACCAGTTTTATAGGAAGCAGTTCCCCACGTTTTCATACGCTCTATGCTCCTAAGCTGCCAGCAGAAAATTATGCGCAAATCCTGGTAAATACCACCTCTGAAGAAGCCACTGAAGAAGTTTTAAGAGAGTATGATGAGAAATACAGTGATATTTTTCCTGAGGCTTATGTACGTATGAAACAACTTGATATGGTGAGTGCCTCTGCACCTATTGAGGTGCGCATTTACGGTCAGGATATAGAAAAATTAAAAGAAGTTGGCGATCAGGTCATGGCACTTGCTCGTGAAACACCCAGAATTATATGGACGCGTACAGATTTTGGTAACATGTACGACGCTATTGACCTAGATATTAAAACAGATGAAGCTGCAAGATTAGGCTTAACTAAAAATGATATTGCAAATACAGTGGCAATGAATATGGAGGGTGTTACAGCCACTCGCATTTGGGAAGATGATTATCCTGTAGATGTAAAAATAAAAACCAACTATACAGATTCACATAGCAATACTAATCTTGGCAATATTTCAATCATAGTTCCTCAGGACAAAAGTACCATTCCACTAAGACAGGTGGTAAATATTAAACCTGAATATAACCAAGAACAGATTGCACACCGCAATGGCATGCGAGTACTTACGGTGCGCGCAGATATAGATAAAGATGCGGTTCCCAGTAAAGTTTTAGGTGCCCTAAAACCAAAAATAGATGAACTTAAACTGCCAGACGGCCTATTTATAGACTACGGTGGCGAGTATGAAATGCAACAAGAGAATTTAGGCCCTATGGGTTTATCATTATTAATGAGTGTTGTTATCATCTTCCTCATTTTACTATGGCATTTTAAAAGTATAAAACATGCTTTTCTCAGTTTTATGACCATGCCCCTAAGTATTTTTGGTGCTGCTCTGGGACTCCTATTAATGGATTATCCTTTTGGTTTCACTTCTTTTCTGGGTATTCTGGCACTGTGTGGTATTGTAGTACGTAATGGGATTATACTCATAGATTTTGCAGATGAGGTTTATAAAGATGAAGGTGTATCTAGAAAACAAGCTGCTATAATGGCTGCGCAACGCAGAATGCGTCCTATATTTTTAACGTCATCTGCTGCTGCGGTAGGCGTTATACCTATGATCATTAGCAGATCATCATTATGGGGACCTTTAGGAACCGTAATCTGTTTTGGGCTAATGATGTCTATGGTTCTAACTCTTTTTGTACTTCCCGTTTTATACTGGATGTTCTTTCGCAGTGATGATACTAATCAGGATAAAAATGAGACGATTGATCTTCAAAAAAATTAGAGTTATGCATTCAAGAATTTTATATATCGGCCTATTAGGTATTTTGCTACATATTTCAAAAATAGAAGCTCAAAATACAATTGATCTTGAAACGAGCAAAAATATAGCCTTGTCTTACAGCAACGCAATTAAAAATGCTCATCTGCATGAAGCATCTGCAGATGCCGCAGAGCGGGAAGCTAAATCTTATTACCTGCCTTCTGTAAGCGCTATGGGTTTTGGTCTGTATGGTTTTGATGATATTATCCCTCCTATTCCAGATTTGCTTCCTAACGGTATAGATAATGCGTATGTAATTGCCGCCAGTGCCTCACAAACTGTGTATGCCGGGGGTAAAATTCAAACCAGTATTAAACTGGCTGCACTGCAAAGCGCTGTCAATTCCATACGAGCAGAACAAGCTAAGGATACCGTTTTATTACTTACAACTCAAAAGTACTGGCAACTTGCAGAACTTCAGGAGCAACAAAAAGTCTTAAATATAAATGAAGAGTTATTACATAAAACACTGCAAAAACAGCAGGACTTTCTTGATGCAGGCCTTATTGCTCGCAACGACCTTCTAAAAGTTAAGGTGCAACTGAGCAAACTCTTACTTGAAAAAAGTAAGCTAGAAAATGCCAGAAAAATAGCTGTACTTGATTTTTCACTTTACTTAGGGTTAGATTATAACCCTGGCCTTATTGTCAAAGATTCACTTCACCCTGTTATTAAACCCCAATTTAAATTAGAGAGTCCTGAAATTCTTTTAGATTCAACAAGTAATTATCAACTGCTTCAAAAATCACTTCAAGCCGAAAAGCTTCAAACAGCTATAACAAAATCAGACTATTTACCCAAAATTTCTGTTGGTGTTAGCGCTTCACAGCTAGGATCTTTTAATGGCAGTTTTGATAGTAATTTTATACCTCTCGCCTTTGGTGGTGTAAGTATACCTATTTCAGATTGGTGGGGCGCCGGGAAACAAAAACTTAAACAGCGCAAAATACAGGAGCAGATAGCCGAAAATAATTTTAAAAATGGAACTGACCAGCTAAGAATCGTTGTTCTTAAAAGTTGGTACGACTTTACAGATGCTTATCAACAAATAGATTATGCCGAAACAAATCTTGATCAGGCTAATGAAAACCTTAAAGTTAGCATAGACAATTACGATACAGGATTAGCAGATCTCACTCAAGTACTTGATGCACAGGCAAATTATCAAGATGCACAAAGTGAGCTTGTTAAAGCCTTTGCTAATTATGAGCAGAAAAAGGCGTTATATCAATACTGGATAGGAAATATCGATGGCCTAGAGTAAAACTTATCACGCCTTCTTTTCCTTTTGGTTTATAAAATCATCTTAATTTTATCGTTTTCCCTTATTATTGAAATCTAAGTTCTTAATTTAGCTCTAGAGTTTACAATATGCCTTGGGCAATTGTATAATTTTCATTTAAAAACTTGTCCCTTTGAAGAAAAGAATAGTGATTATAGGTGGGGGTTTTGCGGGGATAAATCTTGCAAAAACACTTCGCAGAACAAGGGAGTTTCATGTTACCCTTGTAGATAAGAATAATTATAATTTTTTTCCGCCTTTGCTCTATCAGGTAGCAACAGGTTTTCTTGAACCGTCGTCAATAAGTTATCCCTTTCGTACGTTTTTTGGTGGAAGAAAAGACGTTACTTTCTGGATGGGTGAATTACTGGATATTGTACAGTCTCAAAATAAAGTAATTCTCTCAAATGGTGAGATAGAATACGATTATCTGGTTATAGCCACAGGGACAAAAACAAACTTCTTTGGCCTTGAAAATATTGAAAAATATGCCATCCCTATGAAAACGCTAAATGATGCGCTTAACATGCGTAACACACTTCTAGAGCGTATTGAGATGGCTACAAAATGTAAAGATGAAGCTGAAAGAGATGAACTCCTTACCATGGTAATTGCCGGCGGCGGCCCTACCGGAGTAGAAGTTTCTGGTGTTCTTGCAGAAATGAGCAAATCTATAATACAAAAGGAATATCCTGAATTAAAAAATAACAGGGGTTCTATTTATCTTGTAAATGGTGCTGATAGACTGTTAGTACCTATGAGTGAAAAATCTCAGAATTATACACTAGATGCTATTAAGAGTTTAGGCGTAAAAGTATTGTTAAATACACGCGTAGTAGATTATGATGGCGAACGCGTGTATTTTAAAGACGGAAATTACATAAGAAGTAAAAACCTAATCTGGGCTACGGGTGTCACAGCTATGACATTTCCAGGAATAGAAAAGGAGCTTTATGGACCTGGAAATCGTCTTTTTGTAAATAATTTTAATAAAGTTACAAATACAAATAATATATATGCCATAGGCGATACCAGCCTAATGCAGGATGATGAAGATTTCCCCGGAGGACATCCTCAACTCGCCCAGGTAGCTATACAACAAGGCAAGCAATTAGCTATAAATCTTCAGCGCATTAATGAAGGAAATGAACCTAAGCCATTTCATTATACAGACAAAGGTTCTATGGCTATTATAGGAAAAACAAAGGCTGTTGCAGATATTCCCAAAGCAGGTATTCATCTCCAGGGTTTTGTAGCCTGGATTATCTGGTTGTTTGTTCACTTATTTTCATTGATTAACAAGCATGATCAGCTGCGAACATTTTACAATTGGTCTATAGATTATTTCAGTAAAAATCAGGACCTACGCATGATTATAAGACCTAAAAAAATAGATAAATAATCACAAAAATCGGTTTTTTAGACCAAATATTAGCATTACTATGAATTACAGAACATTAGGTAGAACGGGGTTTAAAGTATCAGAAATTGGCTTTGGCGGCTGGGCTATTGGTGGTGGTTGGGGTCATCAGGAAGAAGCTGAATCTGAGAAAGCTCTACATACTGCTATAGATAATGGTCTAACCTTTATAGATACTGCAGAAGGTTACGGCAATGGTAAAAGCGAGAAAATAATTGCCGAAATTCTAAAGACAAGGAAGGAAGAAGTTATAGTGGCTACAAAGATGCCTCCTGTAGAAGGAATATGGCCTCCCAGTCCCTACTGCAAAATAGAAGAGCGTTATCCTGAAAAATATATTCGCAAGAATATTGAAGAACGTTTATCTTTTTTAAATACAGATTGCATTGATATTTTACAACTGCACACATGGACCCGCGCCTGGAATAGTAATCCTACTGCGCTTGAAGTATTACAGGATTT
This sequence comes from Leeuwenhoekiella sp., assembly GCA_036961055.1. GTDB lineage: Bacteria > Bacteroidota > Bacteroidia > Flavobacteriales > Flavobacteriaceae > Leeuwenhoekiella. The sequence continues at coordinate 6,999 of JBALXG010000004.1, forward strand.
AAAGAAAGAAGGCAAGATTAAAGCCATAGGTATTTCTACACCTGAACAGGATCAAAACTGCGTGATAGAACTCATGCAAAAAGGCTATCTTGATGTAGTACAGGTAATTTACAATATTTTTGAACAAGAACCGGCCGCCCAACTTCTTCCTGTTGCCAAAGAGAATAACGTAGGTGTTATTGTAAGAGTTGCTTTTGACGAAGGAGTTCTTACCGGAAAATATAAAGCCGATAGCCAATTTGGCGAAGGTGATTTTCGCAGTAATTATTTTGCAGGTGACCGTCTGGGTCGTGCCGTTGAAAGGGTTGAGAAAATTAAAGAAGAAATAAAAGACACAGCACTCACAATGCCACAACTGGCTTTAAAATTTCCTTTAGCACATGAAGCGGTGAGCACTGTTATTCCGGGTATTCGTAATACCTCTCAAGCGCTAGCTAACACCGCTGTTTCAAATCTTGCTAGTTTATCGCCTGACCTTATAGAACGACTGCATAAACACTATTGGTTACGCGGTGTTTGGTATAGCGGAAAATAAATGTTTCTCAAATTAAAAATGTACCATACTACTTTGCATTCTACCTGGCAGTGATCTATAATTTATACTGAGACTAGCATAGAAAATATTTTAAAAATAAAAATTTCAGAAATATTATCAATTAATTCAGGTACACCCGTATAAGCTCAAACTCAGAAAATTGCCGTAAGTGCAAATTTTTTGACTCCAGGTCTTACACTTAAAAGCTATTTATATAAACCGTTTTCTTATTTACAAACTCCTTAATTCCTTCTTCAGAGAGTTCACGACCATAACCTGAAATTTTAGTGCCTCCAAAAGGTAAACGTGGATCGCTCTTTACGAGTTCATTTACAAATACAGCTCCATCCTCAAATTGTGGAATAAGCTTTTTAGCTTTATCAAAATTCTGAGTGAAAATTGAAACCCCCAAACCAAATTCTGATATATTTACTAAATGGACAGCTTCATTATCGTCTTTAAAAGATGTTATTCCAATAACGGGCCCAAAAGTTTCTTCTTTAAATATGCTCATTGAGGAAGTAACCTCACTCACCACTGTAGGTTCAAAATAAGCTCTATCTCTTTTTCCACCTATTAAAACTTTTGCTCCTGCTTCAACAGATTTTTTTAACTGATCTTCAAGATCTTCCGCAAGATCTTCGCGAGCCAAAGTACCTATATAAGTTGTTTCATCTAAAGGATCACCTGATTTGAGATCTGCTACTGCTTTTACAAACTTCTCAGTAAACTCCTTTAAAATATCCTGATGAACTATTAGCCGTTTACCCGCTATACAACTCTGACCAGTATTTTGAAAACGAGCTTGCACGCAGGTTGCAATGGTTTTATCTAAATTACAATCACTAAAAACCACTAATGCATTACTTCCACCAAGTTCTAAGACAGATTTTTTTATTTCACTCCCTGCTGTAGCCGCAACGGCGCTCCCAGCCGGTTTGCTCCCTGTAAGTGTGACTGCTTTTACATATTTATTTTTAATCACATCCTCAATTTTATCACTCCGAAGCGGTAAATTTTGAAAACAGTCTTTAGGGAAACCTGCACGTTCAAAAACCTTTTGAATATTTTCAGCGCTTTTCATGACATTACTGGCATGTTTTAAAATACCAATATTACCAGCCATTAATGCTGGTGCTGCAAAGCGAAAAACTTGCCAGAAAGGATAATTCCAAGGCATTACTGCCAGAACTACTCCCAAGGGTTCATAACTAACGTAGCTTTCTGCTGCATCTGTTTTAATCATTCTACTAGCTAGATGAGCAGAGGCATTTTCAGCATAATATTCACATACCCACGCACATTTTTCAACTTCGGCGATTGCTTGCTTTATAGGTTTTCCCATTTCAAGAGTTATAGCTTGAGCATATTCTTCCTTGTTTGCCTTCAATTCTTTGGCCGCAGCTTTCATTAACTTACTCCTTTCTTCAAAAGTGGTGTTCTTCCATGACAGAAATCTTGTATGTGCTCGTTCTATTGCCGCATTTGTTTGATTTTTATCAAATTCCTTAATGCTAAAAACTTCTTTAAAATTGTATGGATTGACAGACTTAATCATATTTTTTTATTTTAAAAATATATAGTAATTATTTAAAAAAATAGGGATTAAGAGCACTTTAACGCAACTATGTTTATAAGTACGTTTACAACTATTAGACATAATTTAAACTCCCACTAAAGTTCTTAGTAATTTTAAAAAACCTTCGTAAGTATGAAAACTAGAGAAATTCAGCTTCTTGAATTGAGACCAGAAATACCCACGGCCGTTGTGACTAACTTAATGAGCAATGATGAACGCTTTCAAAATACTACATTAAGACCTGTCATTAAACTTCAAAATGATTTATTAATAGAAGTATTTAAAAATTATATTACTAAGCATAAAAGTGTTTTTTATCAAATGACTCTTGAAAAAAGGATAATTTATATTGAGAACTCCATTCAAAAGGATATAAAATTTAGGAACAGTCTAAAAGGTATTATTATAGGTCAATTCACTGTTATTGAATATCAAGAATATATTAAGAACTCGTCTTCTTTAAACAAAAGAATGATGAATTTAGTAAAAGAAAGAGTTCTCGACTCTATACAGTTGCTTGAAAAAACTGATGTTTTGGCTAATTCTTAACAAACCAGTTTTAGAACTCTTAAGCAAGGTATATTTTACATATCAAACGTTTGCGAATTTATTTTATTCCCAAAATTTTTATAAAAATCTTATATACAAATAGTTACACTAGCTTAAACAAGAAATTTTTGCCGTTCACTTTTCTAAATTATGTTTTTTGAAAATCGATATATATATTATTTTTAATAATATATATTAAAATTTTGACAAATCTAAATTTAATAACGTCTATACTTAAATAACTTACTAATTTAGCGCCAACCTAAAACATAATTAACAATGAGAAAAAATTTATTTTTAACTTTAGCTTGCCTTGGTCTTTTCGGCATATTACAAGCTCAAGAAGTAACTACTGATGATAATCAGGAGATGACCAATACTAATGAATATAATAGATGGTCAATTGAAGCAGGATTCGGATTTACTAAACCTGTACGTCCAATGGCTCCGGGTTACTTTAGCAGTACTCCAAGCTTCTATCAGGTAGATTTGGGTACTCGATATATGTTTAATGAAAAAGCTGGTTTAAAACTTAATCTGGGAATGAATAGTTTCGAGAATAAAGAAGATTCTAGCAATGAGTATAAAACAAGATTATACGTAGCATCCCTTGAAGGGGTTATTAATGGAGGTAATTTATTAGGATTTAGAGATTGGACTAATACCTTAAACTTTTTAGTTCATGCTGGTGGAGGATACTCGACATTAGTGCCGTCAGAACCAGTTGATGTTGATTTTAGTGATGGTGATCAAATGTTATTTGTGACAGCAGGTATAACACCACAAATAAAATTAACAGATCATATTGTAATAATGGGTGATTTATCAATTTTTGGTAATGTGAGACAAGATTACACTTTTGATGGAACTGGAAAAACTAAAGTACATGGTTTTAATGGCTATTATTTAGATGCTTCTGCCGGAATTACATTTTACTTAGGTAAAAATAAAACTCACGCAGATTTCTATAATAGTGGTGGTGAGCTACAAGGAGAGTTAGATTCACTTGAGCAAAGAGTTACTCAAATAGAAGATAACTTATTAGATACTGATCAAGATGGTGTGGCAGATTATTTGGATAGAGAACCCAATACAGTATCAGGAGTTACAGTAAATACACATGGTGTTGCTACTGATCAAAATAAAAATGGTTTACCAGATGAACTAGAGTCTTCACTTGATGCCAGATACACAAAAATTGGTGATGGTTCTAATAGTGGCTCAGATATAATTGAGAAGCTTATTAATGATGGTTTTGTGAATGTTTATTTCAAATTTAACAGCACGCAACCAGAAGTTTATAGCTACGAAGCTATCAATTATCTTATCAAATATATGAAGGAAAATACTAGCTCTAGTGCAGATCTTATAGGTTATGCTGATGAAGTGGGTAGTGAAACATATAACAAAACTCTTTCAGAAAAAAGAGCTCAAAAAGTTTATGACATACTTACTGCTTCTGGAATAGATGGTGGTAGATTATCTGTAACAGGAGATGGTGAGGATACTTCAGTAGATAAGAATTCTGAACCTGCAAGACAATTAGTAAGAAGAGTTACTTTTAAATTGAATAAATAAAAAGTAAATTATTTTAGAATAATTAAAGCCGTGGAAATTATTTTCTACGGCTTTTTTATTTCATTACTAGAAATAAAAGTGCAATTAAAAAAGCCTTTGATTTTTATCAAAGGCTTTTTTTAATTAACGGTCAAAATTTCTTATAATACTAAAGAATCAATAGAACTTGAAAATTATACGTTGAATAAGAAATGCATCACGTCACCATCTTTTACTATATAATTTTTACCTTCAACTCCCATTTTTCCGGCTTCTTTTACTTTTGATTCACTTCCATATGCTATAAAGTCAGAATAGGCTATAACTTCTGCTCGAATAAAACCTTTTTCAAAATCTGTATGAATAACTCCTGCAGCTTGTGGTGCAGATGAGCCTATAGGAATTGTCCATGCTCTTACCTCCTTTTTGCCTGCAGTAAAATAAGTCTGTTGGTTAAGCAATTTGTAAGCGGTACGAATAAGTTTTGATGAACCAGGCTCCTCAAGTCCTATATCTTGTAAAAACATTTGGCGTTCCTCAAAATCATCCAGCTCATTTATATCAGCTTCAGTCGCAACGGCAAGAACTAATACTTCTGCATTTTCATCCTTTACTGCTTCTTTAACCTTATCTACATAAGCATTTCCAGAAACAGCAGAATTTTCATCTACATTACAGACATACATTACGGGCTTATCTGTAATTAGTTGTAAAGGCTTAACCCATTCTGCATAGTCTTCCTTTTCAAATTCTATAGCTCTTATTGAAATGCCCTTTTCAAGTGATTCTTTTATTTGTAAAAGAATAGATTCTTCTTTCTGAGCTTCTTTATTACCAGTTTTCGAAGCTCTTTTGACTTTTTCTAGCTTTTTTTCGACAGTCTCCAGATCTTTTAACTGCAGTTCAATATCTATTGTTTCTTTATCTCGTATAGGATTTACATTACCATCTACATGAATTATATTATCGTTATCAAAGCAACGTAAAACATGTAGAATTGCATCTGTTTCTCTTATGTTAGCTAGAAATTGATTTCGCAGCCCTTCACCTTTACTGGCACCTTTTACTAAACCTGCGATATCTACAATATCAACTGTAGCGGGCAATACACGTTCTGGATTTACTAATGACTCCAGTTTGGCTAATCTCGGATCGGGCACGTTAACTACTCCCACATTTGGTTCTATTGTACAAAATGGAAAATTAGCGCTTTGCGCCTTTGCATTTGATAAACAATTAAAAAGTGTAGATTTTCCAACATTAGGGAGTCCTACTATACCTGCTTTCATATAATGAAATTTTTGAACTGATTTTTAGCTTGCAAAGATAGTGAGCCTTAACCAAACATGAGTTAATTAATTAACTTCAATATGCTGAACTTTTTTATGCTATTATAAGAGATTCCTCAAATTACCGTAGATATTTTCACTCAAAATTGTTGCGAAAAAACACTCACTTCATTTGATATACTAAGTATATTTCGTTAAAAAATCATTTTCTTTAAATATATTTGAGTACTCTAACAATTAAACCCAAGAATATGAAAAAACATTTACTCTTATTATTTTGCATTTGTAGTACGTCTATAACTTTTGCTCAAATTACAGTAACAGGAACTGTAACTGATGCAGAAGGCACTTTGCTTCCAGGTGTTAACATTATACAAAAAGGAACAAATAAAGGGACAACCTCTGATTTTGATGGTAAATATGCTATTGATGTTAATGATGACGCTGTTCTAATCTTTAAATATATAGGATTTGAAGATCAGGAAATAGTGGTTGATGGACGTTCTGTAGTTGATGTTTCCCTTACTAGCGGAGTTCAGCTTAATGAAGTTCAAATTGTGGGATCACGAAATTCACGCAGGACAGTAACTGATACTCCTGTAGCTATCGATATTATAGATGTACAAAAAGTAAGTACACAAAGTGGTCAACTGGAAGTAAACCAACTTTTACAGTATGCCGCTCCATCCTTTAATGCAAATAAGCAATCGGGTTCTGATGGTGCAGATCATATTGATCCCGCTTCTTTAAGAGGTTTGGGTCCAGATCAGACCCTAGTACTTATCAATGGTAAAAGAAGACATCAGTCTTCACTTATCAACATATTTGGGACAAGAGGACGTGGTAATACGGGAACCGACTTAAATACTATACCAGTGACCTCAATTAAAAGAATTGAGGTTCTTAGAGATGGCGCTTCTGCACAATATGGTTCAGATGCTATTGCTGGAGTCATCAATATAGTACTTAGGGATAATGATGAAGGCGTGCAAGGTTCTGTGAGTTATGGAGCGTATAATACAGATGCTAAAGGTGATTTTGGCACAGATCCTTATGGCTTATGGAATACAGATGGTTATCGCTTAGATACAGAGAAGGACGGAAACCAAATAGGAAAAGATAAAAGTTTTGACGGTGGCTCAATTAAAGTAGGTGTTAATTATGGAGCATCGTTAGGTGACGATGGAGGTTTTGTAAATGTGACTACAGAATATATCAAAAAGAACAAAACGTTAAGACCAGCCTTTGATTTTAGAAAAGGTTTTGGTGAAGCTGCAATAGAAGGATTTAATATTTTTGCTAATATGGCATATCCTGTAACCGAAAACACTGAAATTTATGCCTTCGGCGGAAGAAATTATAGAGACACAGATGCATTTGCCTTTACCAGAAATGGAGGAGCCAGAGTTGTAGAGTCTATTTATCCAGATGGTTTTACACCACGCATAACATCAATTATTCAGGATAATTCAGTTTCTGTTGGTGTAAGGAGTGAAACAGAAAGCGGATGGAATATAGATATTAGTAATACTTACGGTAAAAATGATTTTCACTATTATATAAAAGGAACGCTCAACGCATCTCTTGTTGAGGCATCTCCTACAGATTTTGATGCAGGTGGTCATAGTCTTGATCAAAACACAATAAATTTTGATTTTTCTAAATATTATGAAGAAGTTATGTCTGGAATGAACCTAGCCTTTGGTGCAGAATACCGTACTGAAAATTTTGTGATATTTTCAGGTGAAGAAGGATCATATGGGACTTACGACACAGACGGACTTTTAATCACCGATCCATCAACCCAAATGCAGCCTATCGATCCGGCATCTGGTGATCCACGACCAGGAGGATCACAAGGATTTCCTGGGTACAGCCCTGCCAATGAGGTTGACCGCAGCAGATCTAACGTTTCCTTATATGCAGATGCCGAATTTGATTTTACAGACGCGCTTCTTGTAAGTGCAGCCGCAAGATTTGAGAATTACAGCGACTTTGGAAGTACTCTTAATGGTAAGTTATCTTCAAGACTTAAGTTATCAGACAACTTCAATTTACGTGGTTCTGTGAGTACAGGTTTCAGAGCACCTTCACTAGCTCAAATCTATTATAATTTAAGATTCACAAATTTTGAAGGTGGTGTTGCATTAGAGTCTCTACTTTCACCTAATAACAGCCCTGTAACAGCTTCCTTTGGTATTGGTCCTCTTAAAGAGGAAACGGCTTTAAACGCAGCGTTAGGATTTACGGCAAATGCAGGTGGATTTTCAGCCACTGTAGATGGTTATTACATTAATGTAAAAGACAGAATTGTCCTAACAGGTAATTTTGATGCATCCAGTATTCCGGGGGTAGAAGCTGCACAGTTTTTTGCTAATGGGGCAGATACAGAAACTACTGGTCTTGACGTAGTTTTATCTTATACAAAACGATTTGGTGAGAATTTAGTGAGTTCAACATTTACCGGTAATTTTAATAATATGACAATTACCGATGTGAAAAATGGAGCTCTTGACGAAGAGACATTTTTTGGCGAGCGTGATAAAGCATTTTTATTAGCTTCTGCTCCTGACAGTAGAATGAGTTTAAACCTTAATTATGAGCGTTCATGGTTCAATACAGGTTTATCTTTTACAAGATTTAGCGACATAAAACTTATAGATTTTGATGGTAATACAGATGATTATGGTGCAAAAATTGTCACTGATCTAACATTTGGCTTTGAGTTGACAGACCATCTCAAATTACAAGTAGGAAGTAATAACTTATTTAATGTATATCCAGATCAACAAGATGACCTTACGGAAGCTGGAGGATACTGGGATGCTGTTCAAATGGGCTTTAGCGGTTCTTATTATTATTCACGTCTTTCATTTAATTTCTAATAAAGTAACAATTTAGATTTTTAGCATAAAAAAGCCCGAATAATAAGATTATTCGGGCTTTTAATATTATTTAAAATTGCTTAATGATGCATAAATGCTTGTTTCGCCAGTAATTCCTTTTCTGTTTCAACATGATCTTCATCAGGCACACAGCAGTCTACAGGACATACAGCAGCACACTGAGGTTCTTCATGAAAACCCATACATTCTGTACATTTATCTGGTGATATATAATAATACTCATCACTTATAGGTTCCTGAGTGTCTTCTGCATTTACAGCCTTTCCGTTAGGCAGAACAACATTTCCTTCAAGATCTGTTCCATCTGCGTAGCGCCAGTCGTCAGCACCTTCATAAATTGCGGTATTAGGACATTCTGGTTCACAAGCCCCACAGTTTATGCATTCGTCAGTTATAATTATTGCCATAGCATATTCGTTTTGTAATCCGTAAATTTACGCACAAAATTAAGGCTTGACCTTATTCTTACCAAACCATTTATGGAATTAAACCAAAGAATTACTGCTTTTACAAAACTAGGATCATTTTTAGCACAATTCATAAATAAAAATGCTTCAAAAGATTCTGAATTACCAATAAACACTATTTGGAATAATAGTCTCGCGGAACAGTTAAAATTAGTACAGTCACATAATGCCTGGTTTACAGAAAATCACCTCTATATGGCTCTAAAGTCATGGAGTAATTCATTGACCACAGAATCATTATCAAATTGGGTTGATCAGTATTCAATTCCTATTAATGTATCTCCAAAAAATGTTGCTATTATAATGGCAGGAAATCTTCCGCTAGTGGGTTTTCATGATTTTCTTTCAGTTTTAATAACCGGCCATAAAGCAGTTATAAAATTATCGGCTGATGATAAGCTATTATTGCCCTTTTTAGCCAAAATATTGATAAATATTCAGCCTGATTTTGAGGATTATATTTCTTTTACAACTGAAAGATTACCGACATTTGATGCTGTAATCGCTACCGGAAGCAACAATACCGCAAGATACTTTGAATATTACTTTAAAACCAAACCTCACATCATACGTAAAAACCGTAATGCAGTTGCTGTTTTAGATGGTGAAGAAACACTTGAAGATCTGGAAGCTTTAAGCTATGATATCTTTAATTATTTTGGGATGGGTTGCAGAAGTGTATCTAAATTGTTTATACCAAAAGATTATGATTTTGAGCTTTTCTTTAAAGCGATGTATTTACAGCGAGATTATATTAATCATAATAAATATGCAAACAATTACGACTATAATAAAGCCGTGTATTTAATGAGTCTTTTTAAGCTACTCGATAATGAATTCATACTTTTAAAAGAAGATGAGGCCTACTCCTCTCCTATCGCGGTAGTTTTTTATGAATACTACGTAAATAAAGACGAGTTACAACAAAAATTAAATAACGATAAGGATCAAATACAATGTATCGTAGCTAATAATTTTAGTCAAAATGAAATCAAATTTGGACAGTCACAGCATCCAAAACTCTATGATTATGCAGATGGTGTCGACACCGTTGCATTTTTACTAAAAATTTAGTCGATTCCTTCATATAAATTATTGATTTTTTAACTGCAAATCATATGATTTTGGGCATCTTTGCATTGATTTTCAAGGTACATTTTTTAAAATAAATGATATTAATTGTGGCGCAGAGAGAATTGTTAACTTCGTTACTAAATAAGCCTTCATTTAAAAGTAAAATCTGACCGAAAAACTAAAATTACAGATGAAAAAACACAATTTCAGCGCAGGTCCATGCGCACTACCACAAGAGGTGCTTAAGCAAGCATCAGACGCTATATTAAATTTTAACAACCTCGATTTATCGCTTATTGAGATCTCGCACCGTAGCAAAGATTTTGTAGACGTGATGGAGGAAGCACGGGAGCTCGCTCTTGAGCTTTTAGGCTTACAAGGAAAAGGTTACAAAGCACTTTTTCTGCAAGGTGGCGCAAGTTTACAATTTGTGATGACGGCTTATAATTTGTTAGAGAATAAGGCAGGTTATCTAAATACAGGAACCTGGAGTGATAAAGCGCTTAAAGAGGCAAAATTCTTTGGCGAAGTTGTAGAAGTAGCTTCTTCAAAAGATAAAAATTACAATTACATTCCTAAAGGATACAACATTCCTAAAGATCTTGATTATCTTCACGTAACCAGTAATAACACTATTTTTGGCACGCAGTTAAAGTCTTTTCCAGATGTTGATTTCCCGCTTATAGCAGATATGAGCAGTGATATTTTTTCGCGCACGCTTGATTTTTCAAAGTTTGATCTTATTTATGCAGGCGCTCAAAAAAATATGGGTCCTGCCGGTACAACTTTAGTTGTCATAAATGAAGATATTTTAGGCAAAGTGACTCGCAAAATACCAAGTATGCTTGATTATGCAACTCACATAAGTAAAGGAAGCATGTTCAATACACCACCTGTTTTTGCAGTTTATGTTTCATTATTAACGCTTAGATGGTTAAAAGATCAGGGCGGCATAAGTGGTATTGAAAAAGAAAATGACAAAAAAGCAAAATTGATTTATTCTGAAATTGATATAAATCCTGTTTTTAATGGTTTTGCTGCAGAGGAAGATCGTTCTAACATGAACGCAACTTTCAATATTGTTGAAGATAACTTAAAAGAAACTTTTGACACCATGCTAAAAGAAGCAGGTATTAATGGTCTTAACGGTCACCGTAGTGTAGGTGGTTATCGCGCATCAATGTACAATGCCCTTAGCTTAAAAAGTGTTGGGACTCTTGTAGATGTAATGAGCGAACTAGAACGCAAAGCTTAAAATAAGAATTTAAAATAATTATTGATGAAAATATTAGCTAACGACGGAATCTCAAAATCTGGTATTACCGCTCTGGAAGCAGCTGGTTTTGATGTAAACACCACCACTGTGGCTCAGGATCAACTGGCAAATTATATTAATGAAAATAACATAACAGTTCTTCTTGTACGTAGTGCCACTACTGCACGTAAAGAACTTATTGATGCTTGCCCGGGCCTTAAAATAATAGGCCGCGGTGGTGTAGGTATGGATAATATAGATGTAACGTATGCAAAAGACAAGGGTCTGCATGTAATTAATACCCCTGCTGCATCTTCTTCATCTGTTGCAGAGCTTGTGTTTGCTCATTTATATAATGGTGTACGATTCTTATATGATTCTAACAGACACATGCCTCTTGATGGTGATTCTAAATTTAAAGATTTAAAGAAAGCATACGCTAAAGGTGTTGAGCTTAGTGGTAAAACGCTTGGTGTAATAGGTTTTGGTCGTATTGGTCAAGCGACAGCAAAAGTTGCATTAGGAGTTGGTATGAAAGTGATTTTCTATGATCCTTTTATCGCAAACGCTGAAGTTTCTCTTGATTTTTATGATGGTCAAAAAGTTACATTTAAACTTTCAAGTCAGTCAAAAGAAGAAGTACTTAAAAATGCAGATTTTGTGACGCTTCATGTTCCTGCACAAAAGG
>JBALXG010000004.1:18907-21103 GCA_036961055.1 Leeuwenhoekiella sp.
AAGATGGCGCTGGTCTTGTTAACGCTTCTCGTGGTGGCGTTATTGATGAAGTGGCCTTAATTGAAGCTCTTGAATCTGGAAAAATCTCATTTGCAGGTTTAGATGTTTTTGAAAATGAACCTACCCCGGCTATTAAGGTTCTCATGAATCCTAAAGTATCATTAACACCTCATATAGGTGCGGCAACAAATGAAGCTCAGGACAGAATAGGTACAGAATTAGCAGATCAGATTAAAGCTTTAATGCTATAAAAACTCACTTTTAGTCTAAAAAATCGGGTTAAAAGCCCGATTTTTCGGTTTATATGATTAAAAAATTCATTCTTATATAAGCTATTTTATTAATGCGTATCTTTATTATACTAACAAATAAACGGTTAAAATGTCGGGATTATTAGATTTATTAAGCAGTAGTGTAGGTAAGCAACTTATAAGTGGGGCCAGTGCAGAAACAGGAGCTTCTGAAAATAAAACTGCAGAAGTACTAAGTATGGCACTTCCTTTATTGATGGGAGCAATGAAAAAAAATGCGCAAACTCCAGAAGGAGCCGCAGGTCTAATGGGAGCTTTATCATCAAAACATGATGGAAGTTTACTCGACAATCTGGGAAGCATTTTAGGCGGAGGTGTTGATCAAAGTCTACTTAAAGACGGATCAGGAATTCTGGGACATATTCTAGGTGGGAAGCAACCTGTTGTAGAAAACACATTAAGTCAAAAAACTGGTCTTGATGCGGGCAGTATAGCACAAATTCTAAAAATTGCTGCTCCTGTTTTATTAAGTGTTCTAGGTAAGGAAACCAGGCAAAATAATGTAAGTGATTCTAATGGGCTAGGCTCACTTTTGGGTAGCATGCTTGGCGGTCAACCTAAGCAGAATCAAAGTTTGATAGAAAGCCTGATCGATCAGGATGGCGATGGAAGTGTTTTAGATGATGTTGCGGGTATGGTCTTGGGATCTGGCAATAAAAAAGGCGGCCTTGGCGGAATGCTGGGAGGTCTTTTTGGAAAATAAAATAATCTACATATTAAAATATAAGCCGCTTAATCGCGGCTTTTTTAGTTCTATCTAATTTGGCATCAGTTTTGTAACTTTAGAAAAAAAGAAAAAAAATGAAGAAGATTATATATTTAATCATAGCCTTGATTGTTGTCTATAGCTGCTCCACAACAAAGACAAATAATAAATTAGCAGAAAGCCAGAGTAATCATGACACAGTGCGCATTGCAAATGACAGTCTAGAATATGAAATAATTATTACCGAACCTGGATTTTTCACCTTTCTTAATTCTATTGCAAAGCCAGAAGGATATTATTCACAAAGCTATCTGGAAAATAAAAACCAGTTTTTGGTTACAGAATATAATCAGCGAGTGATGCAACCTATGGTTTATAATCCAGTTTTGTATCCCTGGCAGATAGATTATGATACTAAAGTAGATTACGGTTATGAAGTAAACTATAAACTTTATAATTACTTTGTTTTCTTTAGTAGAACATTCAACCAGAAATTTAGTGTTTCTACCCGATTATAGCTCATTTTCAGGCGTTTTTCCTTTCATGTCATAATTGTATATTTATGGCGTGAGAAAATTTAAAAACAACTGGGAAATTACTCAAAACTGGCAGCTTTTACATCCTGTTATAGGCATATTGCTGTCTCTAGGTTGCGGCATGTTAATAGGCAGTCGTATAATTGCTTCCTTAACTTTAGGTCAAATAGAATACTACAGTGTTTTAGTAATACTTTCTTTAATTCTGACTTATGCAATTATAAAACTCAGTCTTTATTTTTTTGATAAGCTGAAAAATAAATGGAAGGTAAATGCAAGATGGCAGTTTATTGCAATTTTTATAGTTTTTGCGATTACTGGTTCTGCTGCGGGAAGATTGTCTAGCCCTTTAATGGAAGCTATAGGTTTATCACATGAAGAAATTTCATCATGGCTTTACTGGCCCATTCGTATTTTGATAATATTCCCTATTTATCAGGCACTTTTACTGTGTATAGGTTGGCTTTTTGGCCAGTTTTCTTTCTTTTATGCTTTTGAAAAGAAAATGCTCTCCCGATTTGGTTTAGGTTTTTTATTTTCAAAGTGATGATTTTAGTTTATATAATTACTTCTCACTATAATTTTTACGGTAACTTTTAGTTATAAAATTTTATATTTTATTTGAAATTATTTTTTTGATGCA
>JBALXG010000500.1:0-2524 GCA_036961055.1 Leeuwenhoekiella sp.
CTATTATCTGGATTTAGTCTGTTTGCCCAGGAACAGTTAACCTTAGACAATCTTAACGATTTTAAAGACCAGGCGGGCAATTGGCAAATTGTAGGCGATGTGGTAATGAACCCCAACGTTGACATTCACCATGCCGAAAATGCCGAAGAAGAATCTGGCAAAAAAAGAAAAAAGAGAAAGAAAAAAAATGAGCCGGAAGCTTTAAAAGCAGTTACATTTTCTCCGGGAACAGGAATATTATTAAATAATCCTGAAAATGGAAAAGATAATCTGGTGACTAAATGGGAACATGGAGATATTTATCTGGAGATGGATGTAATGCTTCCTAAGGGTTCTAACTCAGGAATCTATTTACAGGGACGATATGAAGTTCAGCTAAATGACGCCTGGGGTGTAAAAGATCCTAAATTTTCTGATATTGGCGGTATATACCGCAACTGGGAAAATGAACCCGGTAAAATTTTTAGAGGTATTGCCCCACTAAGTAATCCTTCAAAGGCTCCTGGTCTTTGGCAAAACTTAAAAATTCACTTTAAGGCTCCACGTTTTGACGCGAGCGGAAAAAAAATAGCTAATGCCAAGTTCATTTCTATTGAACTAAATGGAGAGCAAGTACAAAATAATGTTGAAGTTCCCTTAGCTACAGGAGGCCCTATTTCAAGTGAAGAAACTGCAATGGGTCCTTTAATGATTCAGGGGGATCATGGTGCTGTAGCATTTAAAAATATACATTATCAGGTGATGACAGAATCTAATGTTACGCTTCCTTCTATTTCTTATAAAACTTATAAAGGTGACTTTAAAGGTTTAGAAGATCTGGATAGCGCGACAGCAGTTTCTGAAGGAAATTCTAAAGATATAGATGTAAATCTTGCTAATGAAGAAGATGCTTACGGTATCATATTTAATGGCAAAATTTCTATCCCAAAAGATGATAAATATACATTTGCCGTAGATTATACCGGCGGGGCTCAGTTATCTATTGATGGCAAAGTTGTCGCTAAAGAAAATTCATCAGATAATCAGGGTCGCATCACTTCTGATTCTCAACTTAAGGCTGGTGAACATTCATTTACAATTAAGAATATTAAAAATGCAGGCTGGAGAGCTCCACGATTAGGGTTTACTGTAATAACAGCAACAACAAATCCCAAAACTTTTCATGCTTATGATTCATACCCGCCTAACGTAAATGATGTTTCTGCCATTTATGTACAACCAGATGCAAAACCTGCTCTATTAAGAGGATTTGTAAGCTTTAAAGGAAATGAAAAGCGTCTTTCTCATACTATAGGCGTAGGGACACCAGAGGGCATCAATTATGTATATGATTTAAAATCAGGTAATATAATTGGTTTCTGGAGAGGTGATTTTGTAGATGCTACACCTATGTGGCATAGTAGAGGTGACGGTTCTTTTAGACCAAAAGGTGCTGTACAATGGACGTTTTTAAATCAGCCTTTGGCTAAACTTGCCTCAGACAAAACCCCTTTCCCTGAAACTGGAGAAGCTCCTGATTTTGTTTCAGAAGGTTATATTATAGATACTGAAACGGGATTACCTATTTTCAAACAGAAATATAATGATGTAGAGATTTCTAATAAAATCACTACAGATGAAAATAACAACTACCTGAAAAACGAAATAAGCTTTTCTAAAACCGGCCTATCCGGGTGGTATTACAAATTAGCTTCTGGCAAAGTAAAGAAAATGGAAGATGGCTCTTACACCATAGGTGACAGTGACTATTATTTAAAACTTACTTCTGCACAAACACCTGTAATACGTGAAACAAACGGAGAAACAGAATTGATAATACCAGTTGATGGTAGTACTATTAACTATGAAATAATATGGTAACGATCATGATAAATAAGAATTACAATATATATACAATGTTTAAAGGCTTTTCCTTTCTACTGCTACTGATGATCACTTCAGTATTGATGGCGCAGGATGAAACTAAACAAGATGGATCTAAAGAAGATGATTTTTATAGAATTACCACAATCCCTACTCCAGAAGGTGTTCTTATAGAAGGTGGAGGCGTTGTGTCAATGCCTGATGGAAGTATGGCTGTATGTACCAGACGTGGTGATGTCTGGATATTAGAAAACCCCACGATGAGTGGCGGCACTGGTGTGAATTTTAAGAAATTTGCTTCCGGACTTCATGAACCTTTAGGTCTGGCTTATAAAAATGGTGCTTTATACACAGCGCAGCGTGGCGAACTTACAAAATTGGTTGACACAGATGGTGATGGTGTGGCAGATGTTTATAAAACTGTATATGCATGGCCCTTATCTACGCATTATCATGAATATTCCTTTGGTCCTGTTTTAGCTCCGGATGATACATTTTTTGTAACTGCAAATGTTGCCTTTGGCGATGAAGAATGGTGGCGCGGTGAAAGTCGTGTGCCCTGGAGAGCCTGGACAATGAAAATTTCTGAAGATGGAACCATGCAACCATGGGCTACTGGTATGAGATCTCCCGCTGGTTACGGAATGTACGATAATGAACT
>JBALXG010000501.1:0-2520 GCA_036961055.1 Leeuwenhoekiella sp.
ATAGATTTTTCAAATTATAAAGTGCGAAAAAAAACAGTAGCAATTTTAGCATGGGTTATCCCACTTCTTTGGGCATTAGTTTTTGTATTTATTAGGTTACCTGTCCTTATGATTATAATAGGTGGTATCGTAAGTTCAGTTTTATTGTTCCTTGTTGTCTTTGCTGCTTTAAACTTTAGATATTCCCGTCTCAATCCACATTTTAAACCTACAATTTTCTATGATATTTCTCTATGGATAAGTGTGCTAAGCATTATTGCTGTAGGAGCACTTGGGATTTTTAAAATTATGAATTAAAGTTCTCTCGCTTTTTCGGTTTATCATACCTCTATTATTACTAGCGGTCATAGAAACACACTCGCAACATATTTATTTACAGCTAATTATCTATAATTTATAATTTTCATAATATTTACTTTTTAACTGGTATTTGATTTACATTTGTTATTATTTCAAACTATAAATGAATAAATTTCTTGTCGTAGACAACCCAAAAACCTGGGACTTTTTAGGCGAAAACATCCAGGTAGTTTCAGCTCAGGAATACTTAACAAATCCTGAATATTCAAAAATCAAAAAAGGACGTATTTTTAACCTCTGTAAAGATTATTCTTATCAGTCAAAGGGTTATTACGTCTCATTATTGGCCGAAGCTCGCGGTCATCTACCCTTACCCACTATTAAAAATCTTGTAGATTTACGTACTCCAAAGCTAGTGCGCATTGTATCTGATGAGTTTGATGAATTAATACAGCATAGTCTCAAAAATATCAAATCAAAAGAATACGTCCTTAGTATTTACTTTGGGCAGAATGTAGCCAGTAAATACAAAGAACTCAGTGCTATGTTTCACAAGCATTTTCAGATTCCATTTTTAAGAATCAAATTTGTATATAATAGCAGGTGGAGTATTCAAAATATTAGGGCGATCTCTACTTCAGAAATACCTGAGGAGCATAAAGAAAGTGCTTATGAATTTGCGCTTCAGTATTTCTCAAAAAAAAGATACGACACGCCCAGACAAACAAAAACGCTTTATGATCTAGCCATACTAGTTCAGCAAAATGATCCCGCACCACCAAGTAACGCAAAAGGCATAAAAAAGTTTATAGAGATTGCAGAAAAAATGAACTTCTATGTAGAAGTTGTAAGTCCTAAAGATTTGTCCAGACTTTCTGCATTTGATGCGCTCTTTATTAGACAGAGCACAGAAGTAAATAATGAAGCTTATGCATTTGCGCGAAAAGCACAGCAGGAAGATATTGCGATTATTGATTATCCAGACGCGATTTTGAAGTGCTGCAACAAGGTTTTTATGGCTGAAGCGCTTCAAAACGCAAATATTCCTGCTCCAAAAACTGTTATCGTTCACCATGATAATATTAAAAAAGCGCTGGAAATTGTAAAACTTCCGTGTGTTCTTAAAGCTCCTGATTCTACATTTTCTTTTGGTGTTAAAAAAGCAAAAACTGAAAAAGAATATCTTTCTCTTGTAAAAAATATGCTTAAAGAATCTGAGCTTATTATCGCTCAGGAATATTGCCCTTCAGAATATGACTGGCGTATTGGTATTCTTGATGGTGAAGCTTTTTACGCCTGTCGCTATTATATGGCAAAAGGACACTGGCAAATTTACAACTGGGATGCTGCTAAAAAAGATGATCAGGATGGTAATGCAGATTGTCTGGCAATAGAAGATGTGCCTAAAGCGATAATCGAAACCGCTCTTAGTACTGCAAAAATTATGGGTGCCGGTTTATATGGGATCGATATTAAAGAAGTTGACGGGAAACCTCTAGTTATTGAAATAAATGACAATCCAAATATAGATTTTGGTGTAGAAGACAGATTTTATGGTGATCTGGTTTATACTAAAATAATTGAAGCGCTAATTAAACGCATTGAAGGAAAACAAATATGAGTTATCATCTTTTTGAAGTAGCAGGTATCGAGCTTGAATATATGGTTGTAAACAAGGCAGATTTAAAGGTATTGCCCATTGTAGACAAACTATTGACTTTAAAAAACGGTTCGCTAACCTCAGATGTAGAAAACGGAAGGATTGAATGGAGTAACGAACTTGTAGCGCATGTAATCGAACTCAAAACTCATGAACCAGATGCAGTAGTTGATACTTTAGCTGAAGATTTTCACAAAAATATTGTTGAGATTTTAGGTCTTTTAAAATCTTTTGACGCTACTTTATTACCCAGTGCAGCGCATCCATTAATGAATCCTAAAACAGAAAAAAAGCTTTGGGAACACGATTACAATGAAGTTTATACACTTTATGATCGCATTTTTGATTGTAGCGGTCATGGCTGGGCAAATGTGCAGAGTATGCATATTAATTTGCCTTTTGATAATGATGATGAATTTGAAAAATTACACGCTGCCATACGCGTTTTATTGCCTATAATGCCGGCTTTAAGCGCTAGTTCGCCAATTTTTGAAGGGAAATTTACCGGCACAAAAGATGCCAGAATGGAAGTTTATAAAACTAACCAAAAAGAAATTCCT
>JBALXG010000502.1:0-2508 GCA_036961055.1 Leeuwenhoekiella sp.
GTAAAAGGATGGCAAATTTAAAACACCAATTACTTAAACTAGACAAAGCCGTTCAGGAACAAGGTGAACAGAAAGAAAGGGAATCCAAGTCAAATGATTTAGATTTTAATAATACTTCTCTAAATAAAGTTCCTATTCCTGACAATTATTTTAACACTAAGGAGATTCTCAGTCGTGAAGCGTTACCATTAGATGGTAAATTTAAAACTAAAGTACAAGCATATTTCGATACAGATGACAATTGAATTTAATAGTCAAAATGATTTTAATTTTCTGGAACAAGATTCGTTTTCAGATTGGTTAAATTTTACAGCAGAAAATGAAGATCTGGAAATAGGTGATTTGTCATATGTCTTCTGTTCAGATGAATTTCTTTTAGAATTAAATAAAAACTATTTAGATCATGATACGCTAACAGATATAATCACATTTGATTATTGCGAGGATGATGTTATTAATGGTGAGATTTATATTAGTACTGAAAGAGTGCATGAGAATGCTGTTTTTTTTGACGTTAATTTTGATCAGGAACTTAAGCGTGTTATTATTCATGGTCTTCTTCATCTCTGCGGATATTCGGATAAATCTGACCAGGAGAAGCGTATTATGCGTAGTCTTGAAGAAAGTTATATTGAGTGGTTTGAGGAACAGACCAAAAACTAGTGGTTTATGGCTGATTTTCACTATATTTGCGCCCCTTTTTAGGAAAAATAATTTAATGTTTCACGTGGAACAATGAGCATGTTTGAAGATATATATGATGTTATAGTAGTAGGTGGTGGTCACGCTGGTTGCGAAGCGGCGGCTGCCGCTGCAAATATGGGTAGTAAGACATTGCTAGTCACAATGAATCTTCAGACCATAGCGCAAATGTCATGCAACCCAGCTATGGGCGGTATTGCAAAAGGTCAAATCGTTAGGGAGATTGACGCAATGGGCGGTTATAGTGGCATTGTTTCAGATAGAACGGCTATTCAGTTTAAAATGCTTAATAAATCCAAAGGGCCTGCAATGTGGAGTCCACGCGTTCAAAGTGATCGTATGAGATTTGCAGAAGAGTGGAGGCTTATGCTGGAGAGAACCCCTAACTTAGATTTTTATCAGGAAATGGTAGGTGGGCTCTTAATGGATGGAGACAGTATAAGTGGTGTTAAAACATCACTGGGCATTGAGATAAAAGGCAAAAGTGTTGTACTGACTAATGGGACATTCCTTAACGGATTAATTCACATCGGTGAAAAACAATTTGGCGGCGGTAGAGCAGGGGAGAGAGCTGCAACCGGAATTACAGAACAATTGGTTTCCTTAGGTTTTGATTCTGGTAGAATGAAAACAGGCACACCTCCCAGAGTTGATGGAAGATCTCTTGATTTTTCAAAAATGACCGAACAACCAGGCGATGACATTCCACAGAAATTTAGCTACAGTGACAAGACTTCTACTTTAAAAACTCAACGATCTTGCCACATGAGTTATACCAGTCTTGAAGTACATAAGATATTACGAGAAGGCTTCGATCGATCTCCTATGTTTAATGGCAGAATAAAAAGCACAGGACCTAGATATTGCCCTTCAATTGAAGATAAAATAAATAGATTTGCAGATAAGGATAGACATCAGTTATTTGTAGAACCAGAGGGGTGGGATACGGTTGAGTATTATGTAAACGGATTTTCAACCTCGCTTCCTGAGGATGTTCAGTTTAAAGCTTTACGTTCTGTCGCGGGATTTGAAGGTGTAAAATTCTTTCGCCCCGGATATGCTATTGAATATGATTATTTCCCGCCTACACAGCTTAAGCACACTTTAGAAACTAAAATTGTTGAAGGTTTATATTTCGCTGGTCAAATTAATGGCACTACAGGATATGAAGAAGCCGCTTCTCAGGGATTAATGGCTGGTATAAATGCTAGCTTAAAGGTTCAGGAAAAAGAGCCCTTTATTCTACGTCGTAATGAGGCGTATATTGGTGTTCTTGTAGATGACCTTATAACCAAAGGAACAGAGGAACCGTATAGAATGTTTACGTCCAGAGCTGAATATAGAACGCTTCTGAGACAGGATAATGCAGATATTAGATTAACACCATTGTCTCATAAAATAGGTCTTGCAGATGAGAATAGGCTTATCGCTATGGAGAAAAAGGAAAAGCAATCTGATGCTTTCGTCAAATTTTTTAGAGAGACAAGCGTGACCCCTGAAGAAGCTAATCCTGTTCTTGAGCATAATGATTCGTCCTTAATGAAGCAGTCAGATAAGATGTTTAAAATTTTCAGCAGACCTCAAATTAATCTTGAGGACATGACTAATTTTGCTGCGGTAAAAACATATATCAATGACAATAATCTTGACACAGAGGTTCTGGAGCAAGCTGAAATACGCATTAAGTATTCAGGTTATATAGCAAAGGAAAAGGTGAATGCAGACAAGTTAAATAGATTGGAGAATATTAAAATCCCCTCTCAATTTGATTATACGAAACTAAAATCTCTTTCATTTGAAGCAAGG
>JBALXG010000503.1:0-2501 GCA_036961055.1 Leeuwenhoekiella sp.
GGTATTCATTCTGTCTTTTAGCAAAAGTAATTTTTCGTAAAAGTGATTTATCGTGGGAGCATCTGATTTTTTGTATTCTTCAACAGTCATTTGCAGATTTGGCGCTACTTCAGGATCGTAAAGTTTTCGGTTTTTAAAACCCCCATAATTAAATGTACGTGCTATACCTATTGCGCCTAAAGCATCCAGCCGGTCTGCATCCTGAACAACGTCTAATTCGGCAGAGTGAAAATCTTTTGTGTCGTTTCCACCTTTGAAGGAAATGTTTTTAATGATCTGTATAACGTGTTCTACAACAAGGCTATCAGCGTTATTTTTAATTAGAAATTCTCTCGCCATCAATGGTCCAACACTTTCATCACCATTATGGAATTTGGAATCTGCTATATCATGAAGCAAAGCGCCTAAAGCCACAATGAGACTGTTTACTTTTTCGCCTTGAGCGATAAGCAGCGCATTGTTATAAACACGTTCTATATGAAACCAGTCATGGCCACCTTCGGCATTTTGCAGGCTCTTTTGAACAAAGATCTTAGTTGTGGTTATTAAATCCTGATCATGAATCATGAGTTGTGTAATATTCATACGCTGAGAAAATTAAAGAGTTGTGCCTTTTTTACGTTTATGAATTTGCGGAAAATCTGCGAGCACAATGTCCTGAACTTTTTGAATAAGATCTGCAGAGGGCATACTTGAAACAGGAATGGGCTCATGTACGGTATGCGAAACATTAACGCCAATATCAAGCGGAAAAGCACCGTTGCGCATAAACTTCCATGAATTGTGAATAGTAAGCGGTATAACCAAAGCGTTAGGCATAAATTTAAATAAAGTCGCCAGGCCGCCTGGAGCAAATTCCCGTGGAATACCATCTTTACTTCGGGTTCCCTCTGGGAAAATAACCACAGAATGGTTGGTTTTATTAAGGGTTTCTGCCATTTTTTTAATGGCTCTTATTGACTGCCCTTTATCTTTTCTGTCAATAAGCGCAGAACCGCCATGCCTAAGATTATAAGAAATACTCGGGATGCCTTTGCCTAGTTCTGACTTGCTAATAAATTTAGGATGGAGGCGTCTCATGAACCATACGATGGGCGGGATGTCATATTGTCCCTGATGGTTTGAAACAATAATACAGGGTTGATCAGGCGGAATTTTATATGGATTGTTATAGGTAAAACCAGTGCCCAGCAGATTGAAGCTATGCATAAGGCAGAAATTGAGATAATCAACACTTTTTTTATGTGCCTGATAACCAAATACGTTAAAACACACCCATTGAATGGGATGGAAAATAGCCAGAAAAAAACCAAAAGTAAGATAGAATATAACGCTTAAAGGATAGGCGATAAGTTTTTTCATAATTGTTAAAGCAATAGTATAATAAGCCTAAAAGTTCGCAAGATGCAAAAAGTTGGAGATTTTTAGAAATCCATCTTAATTTAGGGAACTAAAATTAAGGATTTAAATTTTTGTTTTTGCGTAAACTTAATTGAGCTTTTAGCAGAAATAAAAAGCGGCGATAATAACTTTCAGGTTAAAACAGCCGCTTATTAAAATATTTCATTTTATGATTGCGGTCTGTCCTGATTGATAAGTCGATAGATTAGAATTGCGGTGCGTTTAGTAAGCGCTTCAATTGTATTAAGATTTACGGTTTCTTCTGGAGTGTGAGCGCCGCTGCCCATAGTGCCAAGACCGTCAAGGCAAGCCAGATATTGTGCAACAAATGAAATATCTGCAGCACCACGTTTACCGGGATCATAAGCTTCAACTGCCGGCTGACCCAGATCCTGACTTACCTGATCAAGTTCATGTAACAATTCATAATTAGCATCAGTTGGCCCCATTGAAGGATAGCTGTCTGTAAAAGTGATTTTTGCACTCGTCTGTGGCAGATTATTTGCTACAATCTCGCGCATTTTATTTCGTGCATTCTCCTTTTGCTCTTCAGAAATGAAACGGAGGCCACCGTCTGCATAAGCAGTTTGAGCGACTACATTGCTTTTACCAAAAACTTCACCTCGACTTTTTTCGGCATCTACGTTTATAGCTGTTCCGCCCAGCATCATCCCGGGATTAAAAGTTAGCAGTTCTTCTCCTTTTACATCAGTGTAAAATTGATAAATAATACGCGCCAGTTCAAAATTTGCTCCTGCTCCTGTATATTCATTAAAAATCCCTGAAGAATGAGCGCGTTTTCCTGTTACTTCAACCTTCCAGCCAGAAGAACCACGACGGGCTACAGTTGCTTTGTCATAACCGGTTGAGGTCTCAAAACATAAGGCGACATCGCTGCGTTTTGCAGCATCTACAAGTGGTTTTCTACTAATGCTTATTGGTTTTCCTGCACTTTCTTCATCGCCATTAAGCGCGACAATAATCTGAGCATCATTGAGCGGATTTGCATCTTTAAGTGCTTTTAAAGCATATAAAATAATTACATCACCGCCTTTCATATCATTAGCACCGGGACCTTTTGCAACGCTGTCATTTATAGG
>JBALXG010000504.1:0-2501 GCA_036961055.1 Leeuwenhoekiella sp.
TCTCTGGCGCAAAGTTAAAGGAGGCCTTTCTGCCGGACGTGTGCAATCTGTCTCTGTGAGACTTATTGTAGAGCGGGAGCGTGAGATACAAAATTTTAATTCGCAGGATTATTTTAGAGTTGATGCAGAATTTGCCAATGGAGAAGGAAAAACTTTAAAAGCTAAACTTCCTAAAAATCTAGATACAAAAGAAGAAGCGCAAGAATTTTTACAGGCAAATGCAAATGCTACTTTTAAGGTAGAGGCACTTACTACTAAGCCAGCAAAAAAATCACCAGCGCCACCATTTACAACTTCTACATTACAGCAGGAAGCTTCGCGAAAACTTTACTTTTCTGTAAGCAAAACCATGAATATGGCGCAGCGCCTGTATGAAGCAGGACTTATTACCTATATGCGTACAGATAGTGTCAATTTATCTCAGGATGCAAAAGACGCAGCTCAGGCAGAAATTGTTGAAGCCTACGGCGAAAAATATCACAAAGCCCGCAATTATAAAGGAAAAAGTAAAGGAGCTCAGGAAGCTCACGAAGCGATACGACCTACAGATTTTAATAAGCACTCTGTAAATATAGAGCGCGACCAGGCACGTTTATATGAACTTATATGGAAGCGGGCAATCGCTTCTCAAATGAGTGAAGCAAAATTAGAACGCACTAATGTGCAAATCGCTTCTTCAAAGCATTCCAGCAATTTTACTGCAAACGGCGAAGTGTTGATTTTTGACGGATTTTTAAAAGTTTATCTGGAAAGTACAGATGATGAAGATTTAGAAGAAAATGGTATTTTGCCTCCATTAAAAGAGGGAGAAGCGCTCGATAATCACTGGATCACGGCAACCGAACGTTTTACGAGAGCACCATATAGATATACTGAAGCTTCTCTGGTTAAAAAATTAGAAGAACTTGGTATAGGTCGTCCATCTACATACGCGCCTACAATTACCACCATACAGAATAGAAAATACGCAGAAAAAGGTAATGTTGATGGCAATGAGCGTAACTATGACTTGTTAACGCTTAAAAACGGTGCTGTAAAAGCTAAAATTCTTACTGAAAAGGTAGGTTCTGATAAAGGTAAATTAGTACCTACAGACGTAGGTATGGTCGTAAACGACTTTCTTGTTACGCATTTTGAAAACATTCTTGATTATAACTTTACTGCAAAAGTAGAGCAGGATTTTGATGAGATTGCAGAAGGCAAGGAGGAGTGGACAAAAATGATGCGCAACTTTTATAAGGATTTTCATCCTCATGTTAAAGATGTAGCAGAAAATGCAGACCGGGAGGTAGGAGAACGTATTCTGGGTAAAGATCCTAAAACCGGAAAACCAGTAAGTGTGCGTTTAGGGAAATATGGCCCTATGGTACAAATAGGTTCTGTAGAAGATGAAGAAAAACCTCAATTTGCTGGATTGTCACCAGACCAGCAGCTAGATACAATTACCTTTGATGAAGCGATGGATCTTTTTAAACTTCCCAGAGATCTTGGTGTTTATGAGGATGAGCCAGTTGAGGTAAATAATGGCCGTTTTGGGCCTTATGTAAAGCACGGTGCTGCATATATATCACTACCTAAAGGCAAAGATCCTTTACAGGTAGAGCTTGAAGAGGCTATAGAATATATTGTAGAAAAGCAAAAAGCAGATGCGCCTATTTATGAGTATGAAGGGAAGCCGGTGCAAAAAGGTGTTGGGCGTTTTGGTCCCTTTTTAAAATGGAATAGTATCTTCATTAATGTAAATAAAAAGTACGATTTTGATAATCTTTCAGGAGAGGATATTGAACAGCTTATTGAAGATAAAAAGCAAAAGGAAAAAGATAAAGTTATTCATGATTTTAAAGATGAAGGCATACGTGTAGAAAAAGCACGTTGGGGTCGTTCTAATATTATCAAAGGAAAGACTAAGATCGAACTTCCAAAAACTGTTGATGCACCTAGTCTTACTTTAAAAGAGGTTCTGGATATTCTGGAAAAGCAGGGTCCTAAGAAAAAAACAGCTTCAAAAAAGACAACCGCTAAAAAGAAACCTGCGAAAAAGGCGGCATCAGCTAAAAAAACTACTGCAAAAAAGAAGTAATATATGCCGTTTGAGAATTTATTGCCTGTTTCTGATGCCGTGATTGCTTATGCAAGACTTTTTCACAGCCAGAGTTTAGGTAATTTTATAAAAATACATACCTCAAAAGCCGGTATGCCAGATCTTGAGGATGTTAAAGTCGCAATTATAGGTGTGCGTGAAAATAGAGGTGATGTTGATTTATTAGAAGAAAACCTCGATTTTTCGGCAATAAGAAGAGCTTTTTACCAGTTATTTCCGGGTAACTGGCACACTAAAATTGCAGATTTAGGTGATATTGACGCCGGTGAAAGCATTTCTGATACTTTTTTCGCCGTAAGGCAAATCACAGAAACACTTGTTAAAAAGGAAATTATACCATTATTTTTAGGAGGAACTCAGGATCTTACATTTCCTATTTATAGGGCATACGATAAGCTGG
>JBALXG010000505.1:0-2492 GCA_036961055.1 Leeuwenhoekiella sp.
GTTTACCATTTGCATAAGCATAACCCTGCATATGGCATATACCTCGTCTTATAGGTGTTATTAATTCTAGATTAAATATAAGTGTATCTCCTGGCAAAACCTGCTGTTTAAACCTAACGTTATTAATTTTCATAAAATACGTCAGATAATTCTCTGGATCTGGAACTGTACTAAGAACTAGAATACCACCCGTTTGTGCCATAGCTTCTACCTGTAGAACTCCAGGCATAACAGGAGCTCCCGGAAAATGTCCTACAAAAAATGGCTCATTCATAGTTACATTTTTTAAGCCCACAACGTGAGTATCAGATAATTCTAATATTCTATCGACTAAAAGAAATGGAGGTCTATGGGGTAACATAGCCATTATAGCATTAACGTCTAATGCTGGTGGCTTATTGAGATCATAAGTAGGAATATTATTTCTTTTTTCCTGCTTAATTATTTTCTTTAATTTTTTTGCAAATTGAGTATTAACGTAATGCCCCGGTTTATTTGCGATTACTTTTCCTCTAATAGGAGTTCCTACTAGGGCAAGATCTCCAACAACATCTAATAATTTATGTCTGGCGGCCTCATTAGGATGGTGCAACGTCAAATTATCAAGTATGCCATTAGGCTTTACTGCAATATTATCTTTCTTAAAAGCTTCACGTAGTTTAGTCATTGTCTCTGGAGACAGCTCTTTATCTACATATACTATAGCATTATTAAGATCTCCTCCTTTAATTAGCCCATGTTCCAGAAGCATTTCTATTTCATGCAGAAAACTAAAAGTACGTGCATTAGAAATTTGATCTTTAAATTCTCCTATATTTTTTATACTTGCATTCTGAGTGCCAAGAACTTTAGTGCCAAAATCTACCATTGTTGTGAGTTGATACTCATCTGAAGGCATAAGCATAATCTCACTACCAGATTGCTCATCAAGATAAGTAATCACTTCTGTGACTATATATTCTTCTCTAAAAGCTTCTAGTTCTTTAATACCAGCTTTTTCAAGTGCTTCGACAAAAAACTTTGAAGAACCATCCATAATTGGTGGTTCGGGCGAATTAAGTTCGATGAGTATATTATCTATTCCCAAACCAACGCATGCTGCTAACACATGCTCGCTAGTCTGAATGTTAACACCCATCTTTTCCAGATTTGTACCTCTTTCTGTACTTACTACATAATCTGCATTTGCCTCTATTATAGGATGACCTTCTAAGTCCATCCTTTTAAATGCAAATCCAGTATTTTCTTTAGCAGGTTTAAATGTTAGTATCACATTCATGCCGGTATGTAGACCAACACCAGTTAAAGAAACTTCACCTGCGATTGTTTTCTGTTTCCCCTTGGTTTTACTTATCATGGGAGCTATCTTTTTTCAAGTTGTTTAATTGTTGCACTATAGAAGGTAAATTTTTAAAATGGACGTATGATTTATTAAAATCTCCATAAGTTAATGCAGGTGAACCCTGAACGACTTCATCATCCTTAAGATTACGAGATATACCAGATTGGGCTTGAATTTTAACTCTATTTCCTATATTAATATGCCCCACAATACCTACTTGCCCACCTATGAGACAATGCCTTCCTATTTTAGTTGACCCCGCAATACCAGTTTGAGCCGCTATTGCAGTATGCTCTCCTATTTCTACATTATGGGCAATTTGTATTTGATTATCAAGTTTAACACCTTTTCTTATTACTGTTGAACCTAAAGTAGCCCTATCAATCGTTGTACCCGCACCTACATCAACAAAATCTTCAATTATTACATTACCAATTTGAGGAACCTTACTGTATTCACCATTTTCATTAGGACTAAACCCAAAACCATCTGCGCCTATCACAGCACCGCTTTGAATAAATACAGAATTACCTAAAATTGTTTCAGAATAAATTTTTGCTCCGGCAAATATAATACAGTCATTCCCTATCGTTACATTATCTCCTATATATACATTAGGATAAATTTTCACATTGTCACCTATAATCACATTATTACCTAAATATGAAAAAGCGCCCAGATAGATATTATCACCATATTGCGCTGAATCAGAAATAAAACTTGGACTCTCAACCCCAGTTTTATTAAGTTTTACCATATTGTAATATTCCAGCAGTTTTGAAAAGGACTTGTAGGCGTTGTTCACTCGTATAAGTGTGCTTTCAATTTTCTGTTCAGCTTTAAAGTCATTATCGACTATAGTAATACTGGCCTTGGTTGTATATATATAAGGAGTGTATTTTGGGTTTGCCAAAAAAGTAAGCGACCCTCGAGTTCCGTCCTCAATTTTTGAGAGACTTGAGACTTCAGCATCGGCATTACCTTCTACTGTACCGTCTAAAATCCCTGCAATCTGTGCAGCTGTAAATTTCATCATCGCAAAAATAGAAAAAAAGGGTTAATCTTTATACTTGGGATAGCATATATAGTTTTTTGTAATATCCTTTGATAAAGCCTTTAAACTTAGTTGATCACTCGCAGAAACCACATC
>JBALXG010000506.1:0-2490 GCA_036961055.1 Leeuwenhoekiella sp.
ACCATTATTCTCGTCCCAGTTATTATAAATTGTCATAGGCTTTCCTGCCATTGTAATTCTGTTTTCTTGCATAAAGGAAGTGACTTTTGAAAGAAGTTCGGTCACTTTTGCAGAAATTCCTTTTTGAGTGGTAGAGGCGGTGGTATACATATAAAACCCGCCGCTGTATTGCGTAATGCCATCTACATTTATATTATAAACTTCCATGTCTCTCTTAACCGAAGCAGCAAGACCTTCTAAACCGGTTTTATACATTTTATGCATGTCTGCGTTAAAATCATATCCTGAGATTGTAAAATATGCTTTATCTGTAAGGGTGTGTTCTCCTTTTAAAGCCCAGGTTACACGAGTGCCGTTGTCAACTTCTTCAAATTGCCAAAATACTTCAGCTTTCCTTTCTCCTGCTGGTGTTTTAAAGGTTATGTCTTGCTTAATTGAAGAATTAGGAACTACTTCTATTGTGCGCATAGATCCATCTACATCTTCACCATTCCATGAATAACTAGCACCTTTACCTATAGTATTTTCAGGATAATTGAAAACCATGGTGGGATCATCTTTTTTCCAGGGTCCCCAATCTTCCCAGGTTCGGTAATCATTAATTTTATTAAATACAACTTCAATGGGGGCTTCAATGACAGTACTTTCTTCTACATCATAATTTCCATCTTTTGTAGCAAAATATATAGCTCCTGCAATAAACACGATTAATAATAGGAAAAAAAGATATTTTAAAATTTTCATGCGCAATTATGGTTTAGTATGCTAAGATAAGAATTTATATATTGAAATAATTATGGGTTCAATTGATAGAAAATCAGCTATTTAAGGCTAATTTTTAGAATGAATTTGGCGATTTTTTACTTATTAAGCATGATTTTTATACCGAATAATAAGGCGATAAACAGAATAAAAACTATCAAAATCCAAAAACTTCCCTTGTAATATTTTTTATGTAACTTTTTGTCTTTTAGGTAGCTATAAGTTATAAAAATTACAAAAGCTATAAGAAAGAGAAGAGCAAAAATCCACTGGCCTGTGCTGAACATTTTAATTATTTTTAGGCAAATTTACACTTTAAAATAAGAGTATATTATGAAAAAGAGAATAGCAGCAGTTCATGAGTTTCACACTGCATTTGGGCTGGGAATCAACACACAACCTAAAGCAAATCTGGGAGAACCAAAAAATATGTTGAGGTACAATCTCATGAAAGAGGAAAATGAGGAATATCTTGAGGCTGCTAACGCCGGCGATCTTATTGAAGTAGCAGATGCTCTAGGCGATATGCTTTATATTCTATGTGGTACTATTATAGAACATGGTATGCAACATAAAATTGAAGAAGTATTTGATGAGATACAGCGTAGTAATATGAGCAAACTGGGTGAAGATGGTAAACCTATTTACAGAAAAGATGGGAAAGTACTAAAAGGACCCAATTATTTTAAACCCGACCTTCAAAAAATCATCAAAAAGCAATAAAAAAGCCCGGATTTCCGGGCTTTTTTTTCAATTTATATTTGAGGCACTTCGTATCGCCATCCAAAGGGATCTTCAGCGAGATTTGCCTGTAATTCTTTTAATTGTTTGCTTAGTTTAGTAGCATATGAATCTGCCTGATCTTTAAGATCAAAATCTTCATCTTTATGTCCAAAACCGGCAATAGGATTTATAGTTGCAGCAGTTCCTGTGCCAAACATTTCTTTTAAATCACCGTTACGCGCGGCTTCAACAATCTCTTTTACTTTAACCGGTCTTACTTCAACCTTAATACCCTGACATTCTGCAAGAGCAATTATACTTTTCCGCGTTACACCATCAAGTATTCGATCGCTGATAGGAGCAGTTAATAAAGTGTCGTTTACACGAAAGAAAACATTCATGGTACCTGCCTCTTCCAGATATTCATGTGTACTGGCATCTGTCCATACAATTTGTTGATATCCTTTCTTGTTTGCTAAATCTGTAGGGTAAAACTGAGCAGCATAATTTCCGGCTGCCTTTGCAAAACCTACTCCGCCATCTGCAGAGCGGCTATACTTATCTGCAAATAAAACTTTCACTTTACCTTTATAATAAGCTTGCGCTGGTGCGCAGATTATCATAAATCTGTAAGCATTTGCAGGAGATGCAGAAACACCGTTTTCTGTAGCGATAACAAAAGGCCGTATATAAAGAGAATTCTCTATCCCGGTTTTAATCCATTCTTTGTCCAGATTTAAAAGCTGATTTAAACCATCGTAAAAAAATTCTTCATTAAAAGCTGGTATTGCGAGACGCTCAGAAGAGATATTAATGCGTTTGAAGTTTTCATCTGGTCTAAACATCCAGATTTTTCCATCTTCATCTTTATAGGCTTTCATTCCTTCAAATACTGCCTGGCCGTAATGAAAAACCTTAGAAGAAGGATCCATTTGCATAGGGCCATAAGGGATAATTTCAGGAGTTTGCCAAGCGCCATTTTTATAATCGCAAATAAACATATGG
>JBALXG010000507.1:0-2486 GCA_036961055.1 Leeuwenhoekiella sp.
CTTGTAAACCATCTGTTCCTAACCATGGATTATCGACTGTACCACATGTATTGATACCGCCAAAATTTGTCTGTACATTAGGGTAATCTGAAATATTGATCAATGGGTCTGGATGCGTCTCACCGGGACCTATAATTGTAGCCCTCTTACGCTCATCACCTGGCTCAAATGAATCATATAAAACTTTAGTAGAAGCTGTATAACCACCTCCATTTGCAATCTCATTTGGCATACAAAAAGATTGTAAGAAAGTTACATTATCATTGTGCCCCCAGCTAAGATCACCTGCACCATCATACAATTGTACTTCAAACAAAGATTCTTTACCGTTTTTGTTAGCATATGCATGAATATCAAAGAAATTTTCTTCTAATTCAACATGACCATCAAGCGCTTCAAAAGCAGCAATAGCATTATCATATTCTCCCAGCCACATGTAAGCACTTCCTAAATAACCATAGGCAGTAGCTTTAGTCAATCTACCTTTGTTGTCATCATCATATGACCAAGGCAATCTCTTTACCGCTTCTTCCATATCAAGAGCAACTTGTTGAAACACTTCTGCCTGTGTATTACGAGGAGCAAAGGCATCTGTAGAGCCTCCTGCCGGTTCAAGCACTAAAGGCACACCTCCAAAATTTGAAGCTTGTAGAGAATAAAGTATTCCGCGTAAAGCATAACACTCACCAATTAACCTACTGCCTAAATCTTCACCTATAATACCTGCATCAACAGCAGGTTGTAAATTGGCCAGTGCAGAATTTGCACGACCTATACCTCTGTAATTAATAATCCAAAAATTATTAAAGGCTCCAAATGTAGCAGGTATTTCAAAAGACTGAAAAAAGGTGTCAGAACCAATATTCAGGTAATCCTGAGTTAAAAAGTTTGCAGGATAAAACACCGCTTTTGTTAGGTATTCTGCAGGACTTGCCTGAAAAGTGTCATAAACCCCTATTACCGCAGCAGAAGCGGTAGTTTCTGAAGAAAAAACCAATTCATCTGCAAGGCCATCGTACTTTTCATCCTGTAAAAAGCTGTCTGAGCAACTGTACATAAGCAATACCGCAACAGCGCCGAAAATGCTTATTATACTTATTTTTTTTATTTTTCTATACATGACTTATTTTTTTAGAATTGTAAATTAACACCTATGGTAAATGTTTTGGTTATTGGGTAAGCTCCAAAGTCGATTCCTTTGGTTTGCACACCACCATTACCGTCAATATCAGTCACTTCTCCAATTTCTGGATCCCAACCACTGTAGCTGGTAAGTGTTACTAAATTCTGTGCACTTACGTAAACTTTTGCACTTGTCATACCAAGAACACTAATAGTTTCAGGTGAAAAATTATATGCCAGTCTAATATTTCTTAATCTTAAAAAAGACCCATCTTCAACAAAATGATCAGAAGCCCTGTTATTCTGAGTACCTGTATCATCAAGAATAGCCCTTGCATAAGTATTAGAAGGATTTGTAGGCGTCCAACTGTTATTATAATATTCTGTACTCACGTTTGAATAAGCGTTTGCAAGACCATAACCACCTGCAGTCTCTTGTTCTACGCGTGTAAAGTTTAATATATCATTACCGTATGTACCGTAAATATCTATACCTAAATCAAAATTCTTATAACTACCATTTAAGTTAACTCCTCCATAAAAATCTGGTATCGGGCTACCAATAACTTCGCGATCTGCGCCGGTTACTTCGCCATCACCATTTAAATCCCTAAATTTTCTATCTCCTGGTGATGTGGCATCAGATTGATAAGAGCCGTCAGGTGAGCTGCTGTTAACCGCATCAATTTCTGCCTGAGTTTGAAAAATTCCATCTGATCTGTATCCATAAAATGTACCTACATTACCACCTACATAAGAACGCGTAATCCCTGACCAGTTATCAACAAAATTTGGTGCAAAATTACTACTGAAAATCACATAATCATTATTACCTACAAGTTGTGTGATTTTATTGTCAACAGTTGTAAAATTGGCTGAAACATCCCATGTAAAAGCTCCCTCATTCTTTCTATAGCCAACTAAAAATTCAAAACCTTGGTTAACTACATTACCACCATTTACAGATCGTGTTGTAAAACCGGTTTGAGAAGGAATTGTTTGATTAAACAGAAAGTCTGAAGACTCTTTTCTAAACCAGTCTACTGTGAAATAAAGTCTTCTGTCAAGTACTTCACCTTCTACACCAATATCTGTTTGTTTTTGTGTTTCCCATTTAAGATCAGGGTTAGGTAAGGATACAGGCTGAAGTCCTGAGACAGGCTCCCCGCCTAAAACATATCCTGCATCATCTGAGCTTGTACCGTTATTATAAAAACCCTGAAATTGAAAAGGTTCTATACCAAAGTAACTTCCGGTCTGACCCCAGCTGGCACGCAATTTTAAAACATCAAAGCCGCTATCCTGCATAAGTGATTCCTGATCTATGTTCCAGCTTAAAGCAAATGCGGGAAATATTCCATAAA
>JBALXG010000508.1:0-2483 GCA_036961055.1 Leeuwenhoekiella sp.
ATTTAAATTAGAATTTATCGCTTCAGCATCAATAAAAATCTCCTTTTTAAATACTAAAATCGGGACTATAACTGCGGAAAAAATTCCGATAAGCAGAAAGTGGCGATTGAGCTTATAAAACGTTTCCTTCTGAAGAAAAATCAGGTAAAAACTATAGAAAATCGCCAATATCGCACTGCTTTTTAGCAAATAAATTAGAGTTTCCATATTACTTATTTTTTGATTCTATAATTTCTAAAATCTCCCGAAGTTCTTTAGCGCTAATTTTTTCTTCTTTAGCAAAAAAGGAAACCATGTCTTTATAAGAGCTGTCAAAAAATTTTCGCGTAGCTTCATTAAGAAACTTTTTCCCGTATACTTCTCTACTCACAATAGGATAATATTGATGTGTTTTGCCAAAAGCATTATGTGAGACATAACCTTTCTCCTCAAGATTGCGCACAATTGTAGAAACCGTATTGTAATGAAGATTCTCTTCCTCAAGTTCTGCCTGCACTTCTTTAATAAATGCTTTTTTTAAATTCCACAGCACATGCAATATCTCTTCCTCTTTATTGGTTAACTTTTCCATGCTTATTAAATTAAGGTTGTCACTAAGTTTTTTCAAATTTAAAACGAAAATTATAGTTATACAACTATTTTTATAGTTATTGATTTAAAATTCAAATTTTGAAAAAAGTCAGGCGTTAATAATTATTATATTATTACTATCATCTGGGAAGTGTACAGTTCAAATTTTCCCTTATTTTTACAAAAACCTCATTAATTTGGACATATTAGAACATTTCAGAATTTTAGATATCATTGATATCCTTCTTGTAGCCACTCTACTCTATTATGTTTACAAACTCGTAAAAGGCACAGTTGCCATAAATATCTTTCTGGGTATAGTTATCGTGTGGGGAATATGGAAGCTTACTCAGCTTCTTAAAATGGAAATGTTAAGCAATATTCTGGGCGAATTTATAGGCGTAGGTATGTTTGCTTTAATAGTTGTGTTTCAGCAGGAAATACGCAAATTTCTGCTCATGATAGGATCTACTAATCTGGGTCGTAAATCAGGATCTTTAAAACATATCAAGTTTTTGCAGGATGAGTCTATTTCGCCTACAAAAGTTGAAGATATTATACGTGCCTGCGAAAACATGGCTTTAACTAATACGGGCGCCCTGATTGTTATACAACGTACCACAAATCTTGAGTTTATTAAAATCACAGGAGATACTATGAATATTGAAATTAACAGACCTATTCTTGAAAGTATATTTTTTAAAAATGCCACACTTCATGATGGCGCTGTAATTATTGAAGAGAATAAAATAACCGCTACACGAGCAATTTTACCGGTTTCTAACGAAAGAAATATCCCTTTGCGCTTTGGTTTGCGTCACAGAGCAGCGGTAGGTGTTACAGAAAAAACAGATGCACTTGCTATTGTAGTAAGTGAAGAAACCGGACAAATAAGCTACTTAAAAGATGGTGAGTTTGTTATGTTTAAAAATGCTGAAGAATTAATTGAACTCATTAGAAAAGATCTTTCGTAGTATTTAAAGTAAGCGGCTAAAGTGTTTCTTCAACCATAAATTGTACTTCGTACAGATTGCGATAATGGCCACCCTCTTTTTTCAACAATTCTTTGTGTGTGCCCATTTCTACGATCTGCCCTTTTTCCATTACAATTATCTTGTCTGCCTTTTTAATCGTAGCCAGGCGGTGAGCGATAACAATTGACGTGCGTCCCTTAGTGATTTTAGCAATCGCTTTTTGTATAAGATGCTCACTGTTAGAATCTACAGAAGAGGTAGCTTCATCAAGAACAAGAATACTAGGATTGCTTACATAAGCCCGTAAAAATGCAATTAACTGGCGTTGACCGCTTGATAGCATCGCTCCTCGCTCTTTTACATTATAATGGTAACCACCGGGAAGTGTTTTAATAAATTTATCTACACCTATCGCAAGCGCGGCATTCTCAACATCCTGTTCTGTAATGTTGGGATCGTTAAGGGTAATATTATTTAGAATAGAATCTGCAAAAAGAAAAACATCCTGAAGTACGACCGCTATATTGCTACGCAATGATGATATTGTTACATCTTTAATATCTACGCCATCAACACTTATTTTACCGCTATTTATCTCATAAAATCGTCCCAGCAGGTTAATAATCGTTGATTTTCCCGCACCGGTTGATCCTACTATGGCAACCGTCTCACCAGATTTTACATCCAGATTAATCCCTTTTAAAACATCTTCGCCTTCTACGTAACCAAAGTGTACATCTTCAAACTTTATCTCACCTTTTATTGCAGACAATTCTTTCGTTCCTGTATCTGCAATAGTCGCATCTGTATCCAGAATTCCAAAAACTCTGTTAGCAGCAACCATACCCATTTGAAGGCTATTAAATTTATCAGCAATCTGGCGTAGAGGCGTAAACAACATTTGAGAAAACTGAATAAAAGCGGTTATTAAACCTATAG
>JBALXG010000509.1:0-2477 GCA_036961055.1 Leeuwenhoekiella sp.
TAGCGCAAGTGCCTGTGCGCCATCAAGAACGAGATATTCTGCGGTTATTAAAAGTTTGCCGTGGCTGTAAAATGATTGATTGTTCATTTTCTAAATCCGGCTACCAGTTCTACTACAGAATTATGAGAAACCTGTGCGGTTTTAAAATGCTCAATCGCTTTTTCCTTTTCAGTATTTGTAGCTTCCAGTTGGTTTAAAATATTCATAAGGTGCATTTTCATATGTCCTTTCTGAATTCCGGTTGTGGTAAGCGATTTTACTGCGCCAAAGTTTTGAGCGAGACCGGCGACAGCCACAATTTTCATTAAATCTTCAGCTGAAGGATTATCAAGCATTTCCAGATTTAGTTTCACAAGAGGGTGCAGTTTAGTTAAACCGCCTACAGTTCCCAAAGCCAGCGGAATTTCCATCCAGAAATTAAATATACCATCTTTAACATTTGCGTGTGTAAGGCTGCTGTAAGAGCCGTTTCTGGATGCGTAAGCATGAATACCTGCCTCTACTGCCCTAAAATCGTTTCCGGTAGCCAGAACCACGGCGTCAATGCCATTCATAATGCCTTTATTATGCGTTACCGCGCGATAAGGTTCTACTTCTGCGATTTTAACGGCTTGTATAAATTTTTGTACAAAGACCTCTGGATCGATATTTTTCTCGGCAAGCTCAGCAACCGGGCAACTTACACTGGCGCGTACCAGACATTGCGGAACATAATTTGACAAAATACTCATGATAATCACAAGCTTTTCGTTTTTGTTTACGGTTGAATGTTCAAATTCGCGTGTGAGTGTTTCAGCAAATTGCTCAAGGCATGTGTTAATGAAATTTGCTCCCATCGCATCACGGGTATCAAAAGTGCCTTGTAACTGGTAATAATTATCAAGCAGATGTGTTTTGTCTTTTAATACAACATCCAGAATTCCGCCGCCGCGCTTTTCCATACTGGAGGTAAGTGGTTTTGTTTCGGCTAATAATTGTGGTTTTATTTTATTGAAAAATCGCTCGATTTCTTCCGTTTTTCCTGAATAGGTGAAATGCACATGACCAATTTTTGCCGTACCTAAAATTTCAGCTTTAAAACCACCACGACTCATCCAGAATTTTGCAGCTTTACTCGCAGCGGCAATAACCGAACTTTCTTCTATCGCCATAGGGATAGCGTAAGTTTTATCGTTTATTATAAAATTAGGAGCGATGCCCAGCGGTAAGTAATAGTTTGTAATTGTGTTTTCTATAAACTCGTCATGGCGCTGCTGTAACTTCTCATCATCATTCCAGTATTGCTTCAGAATTTCTTTTGCGGCAGCATTTGTTTTGAGGTAATTTTGAGAAAGCCAATCAATTTTTTCTTCTTTGGTCAATTTTGAAAAGCCTTGTATTTTTTTGGTCATAATACGCAAAAGCAGATTTATCATGCAAATATACCATTTTTAGCATGTTTTGACCGGATTTGGTAAATCTGCACTGGTTTAAGGTCGAAATTTTTTAAGCATTTTAACGTTTATTAAAACACAGATTGAAAGCGAGATAACCTGCAAATATTTCAATTAAATAAGCACTTGCACCTTTGCGATTGGCTATTTAACAACAGAAGAACATATTCTTTGTGAAAAATTTAGTAAACTTGGCGATCTGTTTTTAGAGTTCACACCTTATGAAGTTAAATTTACAATGCGTCATCATTATCTTTTTGATGAGCTTGGGGGCGACCGCTCAAAAAAAATCAATTACACTTGAAGAAATCTGGAATGGCACTTTTAAGATGGAATATCTTGACAGGCTTCACTCCATGTCAAATGGTAAAGAATATTCTGTTATAAATACAGACCGTGCGCAGGGAACACGATCAATAGATATTTATAGTTATGAAACGGGCGAAAAGGTAAAAACACTCGTGAATTCTTCAGAAATCAACGGACTTGATTATTTTACGAGTTATAATTTCAGCAAAGACGAAAGCAAGGTTTTGCTGGGAACAAACATAAAATCTATTTTTCGCAGATCGTCTATTGGCGATTATTTTGTTTACGATATAAAATCAAAACAACTTACTAAAGTTGCCAGCGAGCCAATACAGGAACCTACTTTTTCTCCAGATGCTACAAAAGTGGCTTATGGGTTGAATAACAATTTGTACATAAAAAATCTTCAGACTGGCGAGACTACTCAGGTTACAAATGATGGTGAGAAAAATAAAATTATAAACGGAATTACAGACTGGGTTTATGAAGAAGAATTTTCGCTGGTAAGAGCTTTTGACTGGAATGCTGCTGGAGATAAACTGGCTTTTATACGTTTTGATGAGACCGAAGTTCCTGAATTTTCTATGGATGTTTACGGTACAGATTTATATCAGAAACAGGATGTTTTTAAATACCCTAAAGCTGGAGAGCCTAACTCAAAAGTGAGTCTGCATATATATGATTTAGCTGTGAAAATGACTAATGAGATAAGTCTGGCAAATTTTGAAAACTATT
>JBALXG010000050.1:0-10840 GCA_036961055.1 Leeuwenhoekiella sp.
TTTATTCTGGTTTTTGGTGTTGAAGGATATATCCCCGCGATGAATATTCAGGGAGCGGCGTATGCCAGCCTGATTTCTCAGGGAATAATGGCGATTCTTGCACTCATTTTGCTAATAAGTAAAACAAAAATTTCGCTAAAATTAAAATTTCCGCTTCACCCAGAATTATACCGACTTATAGGTATGGCGCTTAATTTATTTGTGCGCACCATCGCTCTTAATCTTGCGCTTTATCTGGCAAATTCATTCGCTACAGATTATGGCGCTTCCTACATTGCGGCACAAACTATTCTTATTAATATCTGGCTTTTTTCAGCATTTTTTATTGATGGCTATGCTGCTGCCGGAAATATTCTCGCAGGCAAATTGCTGGGTGCAAAAGATTATAAAGGGCTGTGGGATTTAAGTAAAAAAGTGACCGTTTATGGGCTTATTGTAGCCGTTTTTTTAATGGTTTTGGCCGTTTTTCTGTATAAGCCGCTTGGGCTGATTTTTAGCAAAGAACCGGAGGTTATTGCTCGATATTCGGCACTTTTCTTTATAGTGATCCTCATGCAGCCGCTTAATGCGATAGCGTTTATTTTTGATGGAATATTTAAAGGAATGGGCGAAATGAAATATCTGAGAAATGTTCTGCTGCTGGCTACATTTTTTGGTTTTGTTCCGGCTTTATTTATTGGTGATTATTTTGGTCTGAAACTTTATGCCGTCTGGATCGCTTTCAGCGTTTGGATGATTATAAGGGGCGGCGCGCTGATTATTAGATTTCGTAAAAAATTTAAACCAAAACTTTCCACCTAACGTGTTTTTAACCAGCCGGTAATACTCAATCTTTCTGAAGCTAAAACCGGTTTCACCTCGTGCTCAAGTACCTGACTTTCAAAAATTACAACTCTTCCCGGCCGTGGAATTATATCGAGTGATTTTTCAACACCATTTTCCGGAAGATACAGTGTTAGTTCGCCACCATTTGCAGCAACCCAGCTGTCATCATTGAGATAACAAACAAAGGACAACTTTCTCCTATCATCATTTTGAAAACTATCTAGGTGCTTTTTGTAAAAAGTTGCGGTAGGATAAATGGCGTAGTGAAATTCTTTTTGAAGAATTCCCATAAAACAGGTTCTATTGAGATATGCAATAAGATCATTCATTTTAGTAAAAAACAGCTCTTCCGCATAGGTTGCTGTTTCCTCGTTAATCCATAAAATATAATCTCCTCGTATGGTTTTATCTATCTCAGCATTTAGCTTATTTCCTATAGCAGCTTTCTTAAAACGGTCGGCTTCATAAACCTCCTTCAATGAATCTCTCAAAGCATGTACTTCCTGCGCATCAAAAAAATCATCGACAATACTAAATTGCTGGTCGAGCAAATCCTGTATAATCCTTTCATACAAGGGATTTTCAATAAAATTAAGTTGCTCAAAAAGCTGTGTTTTCATAGGTGCAAATTAAGACTAAAAAATCTCCTGTTTCATTTAAAAATTATTGCGCTGTCAAAATTTAGGTGCAGCGAATCATTCTTGTTACTTTTGCTTATAATTTTCAGTTTTTGATGGATATACTTCGGTTTTTAAGCGGTACAGGACTGTTTTTAATTTTAGCGGTCGTTTTGATTATCATCTGGGTTTATAACAGGTTTAAAAAATGATACAAGTACTATATTATTTACTGCTGCAGGCAGATAAAAAAGCAATAGGTGATGGTGCGTATGATGCTGGTTATGAATTAGGTTCTTTCCTTGGCAAATACGGTATTTACCTGGGCGCAACGCTTTTAGTTCTTGTAGTGCTTATC
This sequence comes from Leeuwenhoekiella sp., assembly GCA_036961055.1. Lineage (GTDB taxonomy): Bacteria > Bacteroidota > Bacteroidia > Flavobacteriales > Flavobacteriaceae > Leeuwenhoekiella. The sequence continues at coordinate 1,801 of JBALXG010000050.1, forward strand.
ATTATGTATATTAAAAAACACCGTCAACGCACACAGGATAACAATGAGTAACATACGTATTACCAAGCAATTTTCTTTTGAGACCGGTCACGCCTTATATGGTTATGACGGTAAATGCCGCAACGTTCACGGGCATAGTTATAAACTTTCTGTCACAGTAATCGGCACTCCTATTTCGCAAAGCGAAAATGTAAAATATGGGATGGTTATTGACTTTGGTGATCTAAAAAAGATTGTAAAAGGCGAAATAGTAGATGTTTTTGACCACGCCACTGTTTTTAATAAAAATACACCACATGTCGAACTTGCAAAAGAACTTTCAGACCGCGGGCATAATGTGCTTCTTGTAGATTATCAACCCACTAGTGAGATGATGGTTATTGATTTTGCTGCGAAAATTAAAAAGTACCTACCAGATAATATCCACTTACACTCGCTGAAACTTCAGGAAACAGATTCTAGTTTTGCAGAATGGTACGCTTCAGATAATTAGTTAATAAGAAGGACTTCGCAAAAGCTGCATTTTTAAAAAATTCTATATTTACGGCATGACCACGCCCTTTCTCAAAATTGAAGTTCCGCAAGGCAAGAAAATTTATTTCTCAAGCGATAATCATCTGGGCGCTCCTACAGCAGAAGCCAGCAAGCCGCGAGAAATGAAGTTTATAAAATGGCTTGATGATATAAAAAAAGATGCTCATGTCCTTTTTTTACTGGGTGATTTATTTGACTTCTGGTTTGAATATAAAACTGTTGTGCCAAAGGGTTTTGTGCGGGTTTTAGGAAAACTGGCAGAGCTTAAAGATTCTGGTATTGATATTCATTTTTTTGTGGGCAATCACGATTTATGGATGCACGATTATTTTGAGACAGAGCTCAATATTCCTGTTTATCATCATCCCAAAATTTTTCAGATTAATGATAAGCTTTTTTTTATAGGTCATGGTGACGGCTTAGGTCCCGGCGATAAAGGCTATAAAAGAATGAAAAAAGTGTTTAAATCCCCATTTTTTCAATGGCTTTTCAGGTGGATGCATCCAGATATAGGCGTGAAAATAGGTCAGTACATGTCTGTAAAAAACAAATTGATTTCAGGAGATGACGATCATGTTTTTTTAGGAGAAGAAAGCGAGTGGCTTGCCAGTTATGCAAAGCGAAAATTGGAGAGTGAGCATTATGATTACTTTATTTTTGGCCACAGACACCTCCCTATGGAAATTAAAGTTGGCCCCAGATCGATGTATTTTAACCTGGGTGACTGGATAAATCACTATACATACGGTGTTTTTGATGGTAATAAATTTGAACTAAAAGCGCTTGATTAATTTAGCGCGAAGGACATGTATTTTTTAGTATCCATTCTAATAATAACATTATCTATAAGGTCCTGTAAGTCTAAAAGTTCAGTTCTGCTTATAGCGATATCAATTTTTGAAGAAGGTGTTTTAAGCAATAAAGATCTGCAATGCCCTTTATGCGGACAATCATTACAAAGCGATTGCGCCAGACCTTCTATTACCTGATAAGAAAACGATTTGAGTTCATCAAGCGACAAATAAAATCCCATATCTCTAAAAATAAGCTGAGCCGTAAAATTCTGGCGTATCCCTTCAGCATTCCAGTAAAAAGCAATACCAAAATCGTTTCTATAGATGATATTTATATGTTCCATACGATAACTTTAGACACAAATATAATTATTTAGATTTATTCTAAATAGATTTTATACTAAAATTATTATATCTATTTTTTTTTCGCTGGGATTAAATATGGTTGGAAGCGATATTAAAAAAATACAGAAACTACTGAATATCCCTGAGCTTTAACTGTAAAGAAACTTCGCCATTCCATTCATTAGTATCAAGCGAATAAACCGCCTTAAAAGGTTTTTGATTTTCAATTAAATGGCATTTTTTGCCCAGATTAAACCCTATTGCTCCTATTGCGGGATGAGTATGCGCTCCCGGTAAATCATTTTGAGTAACTGTACATTTAAGATGCAGATCGTCGCTGCCCACACACTTGCCATAACCCGTATCTTTAAGATTTTCAGTCATAAAAACAGGTGTCATATTTCCGGGTCCAAAGGGTGCAAATTGCTTTAAAATACGGTAAAATCGCGGATTTATATCTGCAAGATTAAGCTGCATATCTACGCGTATTTCTGGCACAAGAAGTCGCTCATCAATAGTTTGAGAGACGACTTCTTCAAATTTCTTTTTAAAATTCTCATAATCCTTTTGTAGCAAAGTTAGCCCCGCCGCATATTTATGACCGCCAAATTGTTCAATATGTTCAGCACACCCTTCAAGAGCTTCATAAACGTCAAAGCCGCTTACAGATCTCGCGCTGGCAGCAAGTTTCTCCCCGCTTTGCGTAAAAACTAAAGTTGGCCTGTAATAGGTTTCTGTAAGTCTTGATGCCACAATACCTATTACTCCTTTATGCCAATCCTGCTGAAAAACCACTGTGGTTTTATGCTGCTGCTCTTCCTTTTGAAGAATTTGCTCCAGCGCCTGCTGTGTGATAAGTTTGTCAAGATCTTTGCGTTCAGAATTAAATGTTTCTATATCGCCGGCCATTTTAATTGCCCGCTCCTTATCTGTTTCCTTTAAAAGATCAACAGCATGAAGCCCATGTTTTATTCGGCCTGCAGCATTAATGCGCGGTGCAATAATAAAAACGACATCTGTAATAGTAAGTGTTTCTTTTTTTACATTATCTATCAACGCCTGAATACCGATGCGCGGCAATGTATTTATAACTTTTAAGCCAAAGTAAGCAAGAACTCTGTTTTCACCGGTTATGGGAACAATATCTGCTCCTATCGCCGTGGCTACGAGATCAAGATAAGGCACTAAAGTCTGAACAGGAAAACCTGCTTTTTGCGCCAGCGCCTGTATCAATTTAAAACCTACACCGCAACCGCACAGTTCATCATAAGGATAGGTACAATCTGCACGTTTAGGATCGAGAACCGCAACTGCATCAGGAATTTCTGCTCCGGGACGGTGATGATCACAGATGATGAAGTCAACACCTTTTTCTTTTGCGTAAGCTACTTTATCAATAGCTTTTACTCCGCAGTCGAGGGCGATAATTAGCGAAATATCATTGTCGTGGGCGTAATCAATACCCATATAAGAAACGCCATAACCTTCTGCATATCGGTCTGGAATATAGGTTGCCACATTAGAATAAATGGTTTGCAGGTAACTGCTCATCAAGGCCACGCTTGTGGTACCATCAACATCATAATCGCCATAAACCAGTATATTTTCGCTATTTTCAATCGCTTTTTCAATGCGATTTACCGCTTTATCCATGTCTTTCATTAAAAACGGATCATGAAGATCTTCAAGCGATGGTCTGAAAAATGTTTTTGCTTGCGCGAAAGTCTCTATTCCTCGCTGAATAAGCAGCTCGCCAATCACCTCAGGAACGCCTAATTCTTGGGCCAATTGAGCCGTTTTTGCAGTATCTGGGGAGGGTTTTAGAGTCCAGCGCATTGATTTTTAATAGTTTAAATTACTAAAATATTTAATTGCAGATGATAAAAACAGGTAAACTATAGTCCTGATTTTTATTAATCCTCAACAGCTTGAGTAGGACTTGAAAACCTATAAAATTAATCATAATTTTACTAAAAAACCGACTCATGCGAGCAGGAAAATTAATTGTGATGCTAGTCTTACTCATCATTGTAAGCTGCAAAAGTACATACTAAAGTGCTTAAATGAAAAAGCCGAAAATTTCTCTTCAGCCTTTCAAATTCTTGATGTATTTATTCCAAATTTACTCTATTACTTTTGAATAAGTAAAAACAACTGTTGCCTGAATAGTTTGATTATTTACATCTCTATAGTTTTGTACAGCTGTTGAAGAAAAACTAGTTTTATCATCATTAAGTTCTATTTCTAAAATCTGCTCATAACAAGCGACAATGCTTAATTTGTCAACTGCAAACTTCCATGTTCCATCCTGACTTGCCTTGTTAGTACAGTTTTCTGCATTACTTCCTTGTTCAAATAAAAAATTCCTGTTTTGATAAAAAGTGTACATAGCATCCTGAAAACAGTCAGAATACTGAGCATATAAATCTTTTGAAGGATTGTCTACATCATCATCTGTAATATCAATTTCTTTATCTGCTAAAATGGAAGAAAGTTCCCACTCACCCACCAGAGTTGCTTCCTCAGCCGTTAAATCTCCTGTGTAAGCCGGTAGGCAGTCTGGGCCGTCGTCAGTACTACAACTTGTAAGCATAGAAAGACTTAAGATAAGCGCACTAAAAAGCAGTTTACTTGTTTTCATTAATTTATAGGTTTTAGATTAATTGTTCTACTTTATAGAGCCTTCAAAGGCAAAATCGTTGCGTGCAAAGCAGGAAAAAATTTATACAAATAATCTATCTATAACAAGAAATCTAATTGCGCTGAGATTGATTTCAGATTTTAAAGTCTAAAATCGATTTAAATTAGGCCGATATTCAGGTGATACTTGGCGTTATTTCACTTTTTGACTATCTTAAACGCTTGAAGTGTAATCTAGCCTTTTTTCAGAAAATGACAATTATAATAACATTCATAGAATTTAACTCAATCGATTGCGATAAATTAGAAAATTCACGTAATTGTAAATCCTCAAACTTTTCTCTTCTGCAAATCATTCTATAATCAACCATACATGAAGACAATCAATTTTAATTGGGTATTAGCTTTTCTTATAATTGCTCTACTCACAAGCTGTTCACAAAAACCTAAAGACAACATTCCCTGGATTTCGTTATTTGATGGTAAAGATTTAACTGGATGGACACAAAAAGGGGGCGATGCGCATTATGAAGTAAAAAACGGAGCAATTGTAGGGTCTACTGTTCATGATACACCTAACTCCTTTTTAACTACAGATAAAATGTATGGCGACTTTATTTTAGAACTTGAGTATAAAGTAGATTCTACCATGAATTCTGGAATACAAATAAGAAGCAACAGTTTTCCACAATATCAAAACGGAAGAGTTCATGGTTATCAGATAGAAATAGACCCTTCAGAAAGAGCCTGGAGCGCAGGAATCTATGATGAGGGAAGACGCGGCTGGCTAAATACAATGGATGGAAATCCTGAAGCTCAGAAAGCCTTTAAACAAAATGACTGGAACGCTTACAGAATAGAAGCAATAGGAGATACAATAAAAACCTGGATCAACGATGTACCAGCCTCATATCTGATAGATGATAAAACGGCTAAAGGTTTTATTGCTTTACAGGTTCATGCCATTGGCAATGAGGATAAAGCTGGCACAGAGGTAATTTGGAAAAATATTAATATTCTCACAGACAGTCTTTCAAAATATACCCATAAATCTAATTTATCGCCAATTATTACTAAAAATCAGCTTACAACAGATGAAAAGAATAACGGGTGGAAAATGCTTTGGGATGGAAAGACTACTGATGGTTGGCGCGGAGGGAAACTTGATTCCTTCCCTGAGAATGGATGGGAAATTAAAGATGGCGAACTTATAGTTTTAGCTACCGGAGGAGCAGAATCTGCTGCTGGTGGCGATATTGTGACCACAGACCAGTACGGTGATTTTGAATTAAAAGTAGATTTTAAAATTACTAAGGGTGCTAATAGCGGAATTAAATATTATGTAGATACTGAAATAAATAAAGGAGAAGGTTCTTCTATTGGTCTTGAATATCAAATTCTTGATGATCAAAATCATCCCGATGCGAAGTTGGGAAATCATGACGGAAGCAGAACAATGGCTTCCCTCTATGATTTGATTAAAGCAGATCCAGACAAACCCGTAAACCCCACGGGGGAATGGAATACAGCTTATATAGTTTCAAAAGGAAATCATGTTGAACATTGGCTTAACGGAATGAAAGTATTAGAATATGAACGTAAAAGTGACAATTTTAGAAAACTGGTTTCAGAAAGTAAATATGCCCAATGGCCCGGCTTTGGTGAACTGGAAAAAGGAAACATTCTCCTACAGGATCACGGAAATCGTGTCGCTTTCAAAAATATAAAAATCAAACCCCTTTAATCAACCTAAAATGACAACAAGAAGAAATTTTATTACCAAAACCGTTTTAGGAACAGCTGCTATCGCCATAGGAAATTCAACCAAAGGAATGGCGGCTAGTAGTTATAATCGTATAATAGGCGCAAATGACAGGTTAAATATTGCAATTGCGGGTTTAGGAAGAAGGTATGGTGCATACGTAGAACCCATTGCTCAAAAAGAAAGCAATATAAATTTAATGTATTTATGCGATGTAATGGAAAGTCAGCGTTTAAACGCTCTTAAGAACTTTTCACAATATATTGATTACAAGCCAAAATTAGAAAACGACATTCGTAAAGTACTTGATGATTCTAACGTAGATATCCTTATTAATGCAACTCCAGATCATTGGCATACACCAGGCTCAATTATGGCTATGCAAGCAGGAAAACATGTCTACGTAGAAAAACCATGTAGTCACAATATGAACGAAAATGAAATGCTTGTTCAGGCAGCTCAAAAATATGATAAGGTTGTACAAATGGGAAACCAGCAAAGATCCTCAGATCATACAGCACAAATTATACAGGAAATTCACAATGGCATAATTGGAACTGCTTATAAAGCAGTGGCGTTCTATACTAATTCCCGTGGCGAAGTTCCGCTACAAACTAAAGCTCCTGTTCCCAATGGTCTGGATTGGGAATTGTGGCAAGGTCCTGCTCCCAGAAGGGATTACACTCAGGAAACATGGGATTATAACTGGCATTGGTATGGCTGGAATTATGGTACGGCTGAAACAGGAAATAACGCTACTCATGAACTTGATGTGGCTCGCTGGGCTTTAAATGTCAATTTTCCTGTTTATGCAGAAGTGGAAGCGGCCAAGCGACACTTTCTGGATGATGGCTGGGAAATGTATGATACAATGGATGCGACTTTTAGATTTAATGAGAATAAAATCATTAAATGGGATGGGAAAAGTCGCAATGGCTATGATACTTATGGTGGTGGTCGGGGAACTATTATTTATGGAAGTGATGGCACTGTTTTTATAGATAGAGAAAAATACATTCTGACAGACAGAACCGGCAAAGTGATTAAAGAAAAAGTATCTAATTCTTCTGAAGCCGGAAACACATTAGGTGGTGGCGGCGATGTTTCTACCACACATATGAAGAATTTCTTTGACACCATACGCGGTAAAGCTAAATTAAATGCACCTATTGCAGATGCCAGTATAAGCATGGCGATGGTGCATTATGCAAATATGGCGTATCGTGTAGGCAAAGGCTTTAATATTGACGATAAAACAGGGCGAATTTATGACCGGGATGCTATGCAACTCTGGGACAGGGATTATGAGCCGGGATGGGAACCTAAATTATAACCTTTAGGTTTTTAGACCGAAAATTTACTCTAACGTTTTCCGTCAACTATTACTACAATCTCACCTTTAGGAGGTTTAGATTCAAAATGACCCAATACCTCCTCCACTGTTCCGCGGATGGTTTCTTCATGCAGTTTGGTTATTTCTCTGGATACAGAACATAATCTTTCTGCTCCGAAATATTCTTTAAACTGGCCCAGAGTTTTCACCAGTTTATGCGGACTTTCATAAAAGATAATGGTGCGGTTTTCTTCTGCCAATAAGTTGAGCCGCGTTTGTCTTCCTTTTTTAACCGGTAAAAATCCTTCAAAAACAAATTTATCATTTGGCAGCCCACTATTGACGAGTGCCGGAACAAAAGCTGTCGCCCCGGGCAAGCAATCTACTTCTATCCCTGCTTCAACGCAGGCGCGTGTCAATAAAAATCCGGGATCTGAGATTGCGGGTGTTCCGGCATCACTTATGAGTGCGATGGTTTCACCATTTTTAATACGCTCTACTATAGCAGCAACTGTTTTATGTTCATTATGCATGTGATGAGAATGCATATGCGTGCCTATTTCAAAATGCTTGAGCAATTTTCCGCTGGTGCGTGTGTCTTCGGCGAGAATGAGATCTGCTTCTTTTAAGACTCTTATCGCCCTAAAAGTCATGTCTTCTAGATTACCTATAGGTGTAGGAACAAGATATAATTTTGCCATTAATGATTTAAAAAATTTAGTTGGCTAAATTAATTATCAAATTTCTTTTCGACCTGTTCTATAAAACGATTTTCATAAATTTCTTTACCCTGCCAGTTATTATAATCTGGTTTTACCATAGAGTTGATAAAACTTACAGCTTCAGATTTAGTGCTTATCGTATTAAGCTGAGATAGAACACGATTATAATCTGAGGCGCTTCCATTAAAAAGATGTTTTATAAAAGCAATTCTATCGTTAAGACCTATCGCAACACTCTTAGTAAGGCGGTCATTAAGTGATCTTACCTTAATTTCATGTTGATCCTGCTTTTTTTCAAATTCTGGCATACGCCCAAATTCACCAACATCATTCATGTCGTTTTTAATATACTCAGGCTTTCCGGTAATTTGGTGAAATATTTCATCAATATCATCAGCTTCAGAAGGCATCTGGGCGACCATATCTTTTATTTTCTCAATAACGGGTTCATAAAGAGGTTCGTCATTTTCATTAATCTCTGTTCCGTCGGGTCTGTAAAAACTATCCTTTTCTTCTCGTTTTTCGGGCTTTTTACGGGCTTTTTCAAATAGCTTTTCATTTGCTCGGGCTATTTCGGCCACTCTATCCAGATTATCCTGAGTCTTTAATTCTGGTTCTTCTAACTCTTCAAATAAATCAGCAGTAACCTCTTCTTCCTTTATAACTTTTTCTTCTTTTTCAATTATTTCTTCTAACTCTTCCTTAATAGAAGCTACATTTTCTTGCTTTTCTGTTCCAAATTTTGGCGTATCAAACTGTTTTTCAGCAAAAGCTAAAATTGTAAATGCTTCATATAATCTCCTTGCTTCTTCCTGCATTTCTATATAATTGCTTTCAGAATCAAGGTTTAAAATCCGGTGAGCCAGGCTTACTAATTCAGATTTTAATTTCTTCTTCATAACTTTTTTGT
>JBALXG010000510.1:0-2465 GCA_036961055.1 Leeuwenhoekiella sp.
GCTGAACTTGATTTTAAGATGGTTTACTATAATTCTGACGGTAATACAAGTACAATGTGCGGTAATGGCGGCCGTTGTATTGTTGCCTTTGCTGCAGCATTAGGAGTTATTACAGATAAAGCTATTTTTGAAGCGATTGATGGAATTCACGAAGCAAGAATAGAGGATGAGACCGTTCATCTAAAAATGCAAAATGTGAGCGAAATCAAAAAACAAAACGGGTATGTCTTTCTGGATACTGGTTCACCGCATCACATACAATTCGAAAAAAATCTGAAGGATTTAGATGTCAAAAAAGAAGGAGCCGCTATAAGATATAGCAATCTTTACGGCAATGCGGGAAGCAATATAAATTTTGTCGAAAATATAGGATCATCTTTTGCCATGCGTACTTATGAAAGGGGAGTAGAAGATGAAACATTAAGTTGTGGTACCGGAGCAACAGCGGTCGCAGTAGCATTGCATTATCTGGAAAAAGTTGCCCAAAATCATGTAAAACTTGACGTAGAAGGCGGAAAACTGGAAGTGACATTTAAAAAAACAGATTTGGGTTATGAAGATATTTATCTTATTGGTCCCGCAAAAATGGTTTTTACAGGAGAATGGCCATCATAACTTTAAAAGGTAATACCGTCTATTTAAGAGCTCTTGAGCCTGAAGATCTCGCTATTATTCTGCGTATAGAAAATGATGAGAATTTGTGGGAGCTAAGCAATACTATAACACCATATTCAAAATATATTATTGAGCAGTACCTGGAAAATTCACACCGTGATATTTATGAAGTAAAGCAGCTTAGGCTTGCAATTTGCAAGATAGAAAGTAACGAAGTTCTGGGGATGATAGATCTTTTTGACTATGATCCTAAAAATCATAGGGCGGGAATAGGTATTCTTGTTTTAGACGAAATAGAAAGAGGTAAAGGTTATGGGGCGGAAGCTTTAAGCTTAATAATTGATTATAGTTTTAATCATCTGGAAATTCATCAGCTTTACGCTAATATTCTTGAAGAAAATTATAATAGTCTACGCCTGTTTGAAAAATACGGTTTTTCAAGGGTTGGAATTAAAAAAGACTGGATACGCACCCGTGGCAGTTATAAAAATGAAATACTTTATCAACGCATAAACTAGCATGTACATAAAAAAAATTATAGTAGCCATAGCCTTAATAGGAGTAGCCGGCGGTGGAATATTCTCTTACATTATATATAACAAGTTTTTTGCCCCTAATACTGCTTTTAATAATGAAGAAGCTCATATTTATATTAAAAGCGATGCTTCTTACAGCGATGTAAGAGCAGATTTAGAACCTATCATTAAAAACTTGTCTTCTCTAGATGCGGTTGCTGAGCGTAAAGGTTATATAACACATATAAAACCAGGACATTTTATTATTAAAAAAGGAAGCAATAATAATGAGATCATTAATTCTATTAGAAGCAATAACGTTCCCATTAATGTTTCATTTAATAATCAGGAACGTATAGAAGATCTTGCCGGCAGAGTTGCACAACAAATAGAAGCAGACAGCCTTTCATTAATTACTGCATTTGAAGATCCTGAATTTTTAAAATCTCAGGAACTAACCCAGGAAACAGCATTAACACTATATCTACCTAACTCCTATCAATTTTACTGGAATACAGATGCTGAAGGTTTTAGATCAAAAATGGTTAGAGAGCATACAAACTTTTGGAGTCAGGAGCGTATAGCTAAAGCAAAAGCACAAGGATTGACGCCACAACAGGCTTATATTCTGGCATCTATAGTACAAAAAGAAACTGTTAAAGCAGATGAGCGCGCTAAAGTTGCAGGCGTTTATCTCAACAGATTGCAAAATGGATGGAAATTAGACGCAGATCCTACTGTTATTTATGCTGTTAAAAAGAAAGATGGGGATTTTAACAAAATAATTAAGCGTGTTTTATATAAAGATTTAGAGACAGACTCCCGTTATAATACCTACAAATACGCCGGATTACCTCCCGGACCCATATTTATGCCTGACCTTTCAGCCTTAAATGCGGTGCTCAATCCAGAAAAACATGACTTCTATTTCTTTGTTGCAGACGTTTCACGCCCTGGTTATCATATGTTTGCAAAAAATGTTTCACAGCATAATGCGAATAGACGACAGTACATTGACTGGATTAACAAACAGGGAATCAACAGATAAAACTGGTCTTTTGTGTTAAATAATTACATAAAGTGTAACTATTTTTAAGCGAAAAGGTCTTTTTGCCATAATTGTCATTCAAAAAAAGTCAAATTTTGAGAATTATAGCGCTTTATTTGATGTTAGCAAAACATTAACTAATTGCTATTCAATTACTTAACTTTTTCCTTATCTTTGCATGCTGAATATAGAATGGTATTAAACAAATTATTGATACTGTTCTTAATCAAAAATTATGACGAAAAACATAATAAAATTAGCAGCCCTTCCATCAGTATTTGGTCTTG
>JBALXG010000511.1:0-2460 GCA_036961055.1 Leeuwenhoekiella sp.
GATCTGCTTCATAAGGTTTTAGTAACTCTTCCATGGTCTCATATGCCTGTTCGCCAAAGGCATAGTCCATCACAATAATTACCGGTTCTTCTCCTTTATCATATTCTTTTGTACAAAAATTATTCTGATTAGTATCAAACTTTGCTGTGTCAAAAATTTGTACATCTATATTCGTTCCACTTGTATCTGGCAAAAATGCCATGCCATGCTGTAAAGCTGTTTTCTCAACCCGTGTACGCAGTTTACCGTTTCCAGCATCACTTAGCATTTCATATACATCAAGGCTTGTTTTTTTCACACTTTCCTTAGCTAAAGCTACAGGAGCAAATAAGGTATTCATCACACTGTGCATATTTGCACTTATAATGTGAACGGGCCGCTTTAAAAGATTGTTTTTCTGTAATACAGACTTTATATTGTTTGCCCATACTTCGCCGTGTATATGATGCCCCAAACGCTCTCGCAGTACTGGAGAAAAAGTAACTATGCGCTTATCATTATCAATAGTTTCCTCGATTGCCAGCTTTCCTAACCAGTAAATGAGTTTTAAAAATCGTTTGCTGTTATTTGTCGTGGCAAAGGCTCCATAAATAGTTGAAACTTCCTGAAAAGTTCTGCCAAGTATATTTGCTGTATGTGAAAGTGCTATTTCACGTTCGGTTTGTGAGAGCTCTTCTTCGCTCATCACTGCTTTTTCAAGCTTTTTCCAATCTCGTGTTGTGCTGCCATCTTCATTTATAATTACGCGACGCATAATTTTATGAGATTCAATGAAGAGAAAAGTCAAATGAGTAAGAATATCATATATTTCAGATCTCCCACGGGTAATCTCGATGTTCATTTGCTCCTCATCTATACGATAACAGTTTCTGCGCCTTTTAGGCGGAACAATAGGCTTAAAGTGTGAATTTTTATATCCTTCGTCGCTTGTTAAGTTTATAAACCTACACTCTTCTATACCTTCCGGAAGGCGATCGATAACATATAATAATCCGCTAAGTTCTACCTTTTCTTCTGCGATTGTACCATAAATTTCAGGTCTTAAAATAAGTAGTGCTTCGCGCAAAGTTTCTCCAGAAACTCCCATAGGTTTATAAAAACCTCGGTTAAATAAGTGTCGCATAGTGATATACATACGCTCGATTGCGCTAGAACTTTCCTGTGCTCGGGTTCTGCTGCCCTGATTGCTTATACTCATAGGGTTCAAAGATACCTAAAAATCTAGCTGTGATAATGCTTCCGCTATTTTTCTATCATTAGAAAGGCGTGGTAGTTTGTTCTGCCCACCTAATTTGCCTTGAGATTTCATGTAGTTATTAAATCCTCCACGATTGACGGGCGTTATCTTCAGCGTTTCTAATACTTTGCCGGTGATTAAGTCTTTATAATAGGAATTCTGAGTTTGTAATGATTTATCTATTGCTTTCGCGAAAGCCTTTAAATCAACAGGCTCTTTTTCAAATTCAATAAACCACTCATGATAAGGAAGCCCTTCTGAAGGATTTATTTGTGGCGCTACTGTAAATTCAGTTATCTGAGCGTCAAAATTCTTTATCGCGCTACCCATGGCTTCATCTACTTCTTTGCCTATAACATGCTCACCAAAAGCAGAAATAAAGTGCTTTATTCTTCCGGTTACTACTAAACAATATGGCGCATTATCTGTAAACATTACAGTATCTCCCACATTATACGCCCAAAGCCCGGCTGTTGTAGATATGATCATGACATAATTTACACCCAGTTCTATTTCACCAATAGTCAATCGCTCGGGGTTATCATCAAAAAATGAGTCGGCTTTTATGAATTCATAAAATATTCCTGAATTGAGCAGAAGCAACATTCCTTTTTTATTTTGCTTATACTGATATGCAAAAAAACCCTCACTTGCAGGATAAAGTTCTATGCTGTCTACAGACCTCCCGATAAGATTCTCAAACTTCTTGCGGTAAGGCTCGTAGTTTACACCACCGTAAATGAAAAGATTAAAATTAGGGAAGATTTTACCCACTTTTTGCCCATTTTTGGCAGATAATCGTTCAAAATACATCTGCACCCAAGATGGTATACCGCTTATAACGGTCATATCCTCTTTTATGGTTTCTTCTACAATTGCTTCAACCTTTGTTTCCCAGTCATCAATACAGTTTGTTTCCCAGCTGGGCATTCTGTTTTTCTGAAGATACGAAGGCACATAATGAGCAACAATACCTGATAATCTCCCTATTTGTATTCCATTTTCGGTTTTTAAAATCGGACTTCCCTGCAGAAAAATCATCTTCCCATCAACAAAATCGGTTTTTCCGGTTTCTGCTATATAATGCAGAATTGCATCTCTTGCCGCCGCCGGATGTTCAGGCATTGATTCTTTAGTTAACGGAATATATTTTGCTCCTGAAGTGGTGCCCGAAGTCTTTGCAAAATATACAGGTCTCCCAGGCCAGGTTATGTCGCTCTCTC